>JAQTNG010000126.1 GCA_028714015.1 Elusimicrobiota bacterium
GCGACGTAGCCCGCTCCCATCGGTATGACCATCATCCCGAGCATGACGGGGTCGAGCAAGGTCATGATCGCCCCGCCCGCCACGCCGCCGACGAAGGCCGCGGTCTTCGGGTTGCGCCGGCCCCAGTCGGTGTAGCGGATCGAGTTGCTGGTGTAGGCGCCGAGCTTGCTGCCGCCGTTCCACACCGACGTGCTCTCGTCGGCGACGATCTTCCCGGCGCTGGCGCCGTCGACGAAGTAATTGCGGACGATGTCGGCGGCGTAGTACCAATGGCCGTTGCCGTCGGTCTTTTTCTTGTCGAACGCGTCCATCCGGAAGGAATGGTTCTTCTCGGCGCCCTGGTAATTCCCGAAGAAGCCCGTCACCTGGTCGCGTCCGCCGGCGCCGGGCGCGATCGTCACGAACGCGTACTCGTCTCCGGCGGCCCGGCGCACCCCCGCCAGCTCCTGCTGAAGGAAGATGCCGTTCTGCTCCTTGTCGGGCAGGCCGGGCTGGCGCTTCGGCGCGTCCTTGGGCAGGGCGATGAAGGCGTACTGCGGGGAGTCGACGCTCGCGTCGCGCATCTTCGCGCCGTCGAAGCGCATGCCCGACATGGAAACGGCGCCGCCGCGCGAGATGCTGGCGGTGACCGCGTAGGCGGCGTCGGCGGTGACGAACTGGTTGTCGAAGAAGCGCGCGAGCTTCTCGAACCGCTCGCTGAACTCCCCGGCCAGCGGCGTCTTGC
Organism: Elusimicrobiota bacterium; assembly: GCA_028714015.1. GTDB lineage: Bacteria > Elusimicrobiota > Elusimicrobia > UBA1565 > UBA9628 > GWA2-66-18. Next base: position 725 of record JAQTNG010000126.1, read on the forward strand.
CGCCGTCGTCCTTGTGGAGGGACATCTCCCCGCCGATGCGGCGGCCGATGGCGCGGTAGGAGGCGGCGAGCTCGGCGTTCGTCTTGCCGTCGCGGTTGAGCGTGACGCGGAAATCGACGCGCGGAGCGCCGCGGTCGTCCTCGCGGCCGTCGGCGACGAGCTGGCGGCCGACGATGGCGCGGTCGAGCTCCGCGGCGCCGAGCCGGCTGATGCTGTTGCGGTACACCGGCTTGCCGAACCCGTCGCGCCTGGTGTCGTCGCCGGCGTCGGCGCGCAGGCGGTAGTCGCGGATCTCGACGACCGTCGCCTCGCCGGGGCGGGAGAGGTCGGTTCTCGGCTTCTCGACGACGGCCTTGACCACGCGCGCGCCGTCGGCGTCCTTGCTGATCGAGTAGTACTCCGTCCGGACGAGCCTGGAGGCCCCGCCGGAGACGTCGTAGGTCGAGCGGCGTCGGCTCGCGTCGAGCTCGGCGTTGTTCTTGGCGAGATCGAAGGTCGTGCGCCGGCCGCCGGTCGTCACGGACCGAGTGTGGCCGACGAGATCCATGGAGACCGAGTCGTACGCCGCGCCCTTCGTCTTCGGGGAGTAGAAGCGCGTCCAGTTCAGCGTCTCTCCCGAGCCGCTCGCCCGGCGCTCGATGAGGCTGACGGCCTGGCGCCCGTTCTCGCCGCTGACGATCTGGATCGTCTCGACGGGGGCGATCCCGGAAACGCCCGCCACGGGACGGCGCGTGACGGTCGACCGGACGGCGCCTTTGGCGTCGTAGGAGCCCTTCGTTTCGAGGACGAAGGATTTCCCGCCCGCGGTGTAGACCTGTATGCGCTCGCCCGCCGAGTTGACGCCCATCGAGACGGCCGCGGACATCTTCTTGCCGTCGACGGTCACGGTCTCGACCTTGCGCGAGCGCGTCTCGCTGTAGCCGCCGTCGAGCGTGCGGAACACGGCCGCGCCGTCTTCGCCGCGGAAGGCGATGCCGTCGAGCGTCCGCGTCTTCGGCGGGCCCTTCGGCGCGTCCGGCCTGCCGGCCATGTCGACGATGGCCTGCTGGCCGACGGGCAGCGCGGGCTGATCCGCGGCGCCCGCGGTCCGGTAGCCGCGGCGCAAGGTCACGTCGCCCGCGGCGATGCCGACCATCCAGCCCGACAAGGTCAGGCCGTCGGGCGCCGCGTTTCCCTGGAGCGCGGCGAGGGACCGCGCCTTCGCGGAGGCGAGCAGGCCGGGCAAGGTCAGGCTCGCCCGGCCCCACGCGGTGGCGGAGAGCTTCTCGGTGACGTCGTACAGCGCGAGGCTCGCGTCCTGATAGCTCTTGACCGACCCGGACAAGCCCAGCAGCTCCCGATAGGAGGCCCCGCCCTCGACGCGGCGGCGGGCGGCCCCGGCGCCGCCCTCGCCGAGCATCTCGGTCGAGACGCGGCCGAGCTTCGCGACGCGGTCCTGGTACTCGTCGGACGCGGAGAGGATCAGCTGGTCGCGCCGGTTCTGCTCCTGCGCGTCGGCGATCTCGCCGCCGAGCTTGGCGAGCAGGCCGCGGCGGATCTTCTCGGCGCCGGCCGGCGTGCGGAAGCTCTCGCCCTCGGCCAGGAACAGACGCGCCAGGCTTCGCGCCGCCAGGAAGTCGCGCCTCTCTTCCTCGGTCTTCGGGTAGGCCGGGACCTTGGCCGCGTCCAGGCCGACGCGCACCGCGCGCGCGTCGAACACCGGCTGGCCGGCGGCGCGCAGGGCCTCGGCGGTCTTCTCGGGATCGGAAGGGTCCGCGGCGACCGCGCGCATCAGCGCGGACAGGCGCTTGAGCTCCTCCGCGCCCTCCTTGTTCTCCGGCTTGGCGGCGGCCTCGTCGTACCGGTCCGCCGAGGAGAGGAGCAGGCCCGCGTAGGTCTTCTCGGGCGGCGCCTCGCCTGTCTTGACGCCGCCGTTCCACATGAACAACAGCGCGCGGTCGCGCGACGAGCGCGGCGAGCGCTCGGACGCGAGCATCTTGGGCAGGGCCGAGAGGTAGCCGCCGGTCAGCAGCGCGGGGTTCTGCATGCCGCCGAGCGCCGCCGCCAGGCCGGCCGCGTCCGACGAGGACGCCGCCTTACGCAGGGCGTCGGCCGAGACCTTCGTGGCCTGCGCGGTCCGGTCGCCGTAGAAGCGGCCGATCAGTCCGTCGCGGAAAGCGCTCCAGCCGGCGTCGTCGCCCGCGGTGTTGAGCTGGCGGACCACGGCCGCCCACTGCAGGACCTGGCCGCGGTCGTTCTGCTTGAGGATGCCGTCCACGTCCACGCCCCGGCGGCCGAGCTCCGCGCGCAGCTCCGGCGACATCTCGCGCATGTCGCGCAGCATCTCCGCCGTCGCCTGGCCCGATTTCGCCGAGGCCCGGGACAGGTCGTTGTCGTTCAGGAACGGGCGTATCTGGTCGGCGAGCTTTTTCTGCGCGTCGAACTGGAGCCTGTCGTAGGAGCTCGGCCGCCGGGCGTTCTTGAGGAAGCCCTCGCAGAAGGCCGCCGTTTTCTTCGGGTCGAGCTTCCCCGGCGCCGCTTCCTCGACGGGCGGCGACTCCGGCTCCGCGGCGATCGTCCGGTCCGCCCCCGTCGCGGCGGGAAGCGCGCCTTCGCTTTGGCTCTCGGCCGCGGCGAGCTTGGCCGGATCGCAGCCGAGGGCGGCGTAGGCGGCCCGGTTCATCGCGAAGTAGGACTCGTGCAGCTCGCCCATCTGCTTCTCGGTCAGGTCGCCGATCGCCTTGATCCGCCCGTAGCGGTCGGCGACGAGGACGCGGCCGTAGGCCTCGTCCGTCCGGGGCAGGCCCGACGGGCGCGGCAGGGGAGCCTTGCCCTCGGCCTTGAGCCTCGCGTTCTCCTTCTCGAAGGCGCGCGCGCGCGCCCAGTCGGCGAGCATCGGCGGAAGGTCGCCGGCCGCGGCCGCGGCCTTGGGGCCGGCCGCGTCGAAGAATGCGTCGAGCGCCGCCGCGTCGGCGGCGGGATTTCCGGTCAGCGGCACCGCCTTGAACGCGGCGAGGACCGCCTCGGCCTTCGCGGCGCTCTCGCGCTCCGTCGCCGTGCGCGAGACCACGGCCTGGCCGATCGCGCCGAGGCCGGCGACGGAGCCTTGACCGTCGGCGTACAGTATGTGGCGCCGGTCCTTGTCCTCGAAGGTCGTCAGGTCCAAGGTTCCCTTCTCGTGCTGCTCGCGCAGGGAGCCGATCAGGTCCACGAGCGTCTTCGCCCGCGCGCGCGCCGGCGCGAGGGCCTTCGCTTCGGCCTCGGTCACGAGCGCCGGCGTCTTGGCGAAGACGGCCTCGCTCCAGCCCCACACCCCGGGGCCCGAGACGCCGAGCTCGGTCTTGACGGCAACCGCGAGCTCGGCCTCGACCTCCTTGAGCTTCTTGAGCTGCTCCGCGGAGTTCGTCTCCCACTTCCGGTCGTAGGCCGCGCGCGCCTTGCCGTCCGCCGGGGCCGGGTCCAGGCCGCGGTCGGGCGCGCCCAGCACGACGGCGACGACTTCGGCCTCGATGCGCGCGTACGCGTCGGCCAGCGCCTTCGCCGCCTTCTCGCTGGAGTTCTCATTCTTCAGCGCGGCCGCCCGGCCGAGCGACAGGTCGGAGAGGCCGCGCAGGGCGTAGTCGCGCACGAAGGCGGCGGGATCGGCCGACTCGGGCATGAGCTTGCGCAGGGCGTCCCGCGCCGGCCCGGCCGCGGCGCGGCCGCTCTTCACCCAGGCGGCGAGCGCGTCGCCCAGGCCCGCGCGCGTCGCGGCCGTATCGGCGACGGTCAGGGGAACCGCGTCGAGATGGCGCATGCTGGCCATGTCGGAGTTCGGCTTGACCCCGTTTGACGTGAGGACCGACTCCTGGCCGCCAATAGCCGCCGCGGGACCGGCCTGGGCCCGCGCCTGCGCCGCCTGGCCGATGCGCTCGAACAGCTCGGCGCGCTTGTCCTTGTCCTTGATCTGCGCCGCGTCGTAGAGCCGGTCGATCTCGCCGAGCGCCGAGGTCAGGTCGGCGGGATTACCGGAGCGCAGGTAGCCCGCGAGCTTGGCGTTGACCGCGGCCAGCTGCGGCTTGAGCAGGGCCGCTTTGTCCGCCGGAAGGGACCGGGCGACCTCGGCCATCAAGGCGCCGGCGGCGTCGCCGGAGACCGTCTTGGGCTTGGCCGCGAGCAGGCCGTCGAGGTCGAGCTTGGAGGCCCGCCCGCGCAGATTCTGGAAGGACGCGTCGAGCGCGGCCGCGAGCGGGCGGTAGGCGTCCTCGACGTCCTTGGCGTCGTACCTCGGCTGGTTGCGGGCCTTCTCCACCCGCGACGACAGCGGACGCAGCCCCGCGCTGAAATCCGGCGCCGCCTTCTCGACGGCGGCCCAGTCCGCCTCCGGTATCTGGTCCGGCCGCCGGCTCAGCGAGGCCTCCGAGACGAGCAGGGCCGAGAGGTCCTTGCGGACCCCGCCGAGATCGGCCTCGACGACGGCCTCGACGATCATCTGGCCCGTGCTCGCGGCGCTGAGAGCCTTGAGTTCGGGCTTGGCCGCGTCGGGAGCCTCCTTTTCGGCCGCGGCGTATGCGTCCTGCGCGGCCTTGTACTCGGCCTTGAGCTTGGCCAGGTCCTCGGGCAGGGCCGCCGTCAGCTCCGGCGTCTTGAGGTCGTCGCTCTTGACCCTCTCCAGGAGCACGGCGAGCCTGCGGTCGAGGGCGTCGAGGGCTTCACGGGGCTTGTCGAGGCTGACGCCCAGGACTACGGCGCCGGCGGCGGGGGATTCGGCCAGGGCGAGCGCCGGCTGCTGCCAGGGAAGGATCAGCAGCGAGACAATGACGGCGAGTGCCCTGCGGAGAGGGGACGAGGGGTTCCGCACCTTTCGAGTGTAACAGGAATCGTACGCCTGTCAATAGCAATTAGCCGTTTATAAATATGAACTATTTTAAATTTGTCACGCCGTTTTTTTGGCTCCTCGCTTTCCGCCGTATTATAGGAAGCGCTTGACCGCGGGGCGGGGATTTGACGAGAATGAACCATGCCCTTCGGCCCCGGCGCGACTCTGTTCCTGGCCGCGTGCGTGTTCTTCGCGGGGATCGTGGACGCGCTGGCCGGCGGCGGCGGCCTGATCACCTTGCCCGCGTATCTCGCGGTCGGGCTCAACCCCGCCTTGATCCTGGGAACCAACAAGCTCACCTCGTGCCTCGGCACCGTGGTCTCGACCGTGCGCTATCACCGCGCGCTGAAATTCTCGATCGCGGATTTTCTGCCCGTGATCGCGGCCTCGATGATCGGCTCCTGGCTCGGCGCGCGCGCGGCCATATTGGTGGACCCGTCGTGGATACGGCCCATGCTCCTCGCCGCCTTGCCCTTGGTGGCCTGGCTGGTCTGGTCCAAAAAGGACTTCGGCTCCGTCGACGACAGCCACCGCCTCACCGCCGCCGAGCGCCGCCGGCGCGGCGTCCTCGTCGCCGCGCCCATCGGCGCCTACGACGGCTTCTTCGGCCCGGGCACGGGGACCTTCTTCGCGATCGCCTTCGCCCGGTGGGGACAGCACGACCTGCTCGGCGCCACCGCGCGCGCGAAGGTCCTCAACCTCGTCTCGAACATGGCCGCGCTCGGCGCGTTCATCTGGGCGGGCCGCCTGGACTGGAAGGTCGGCCTCTCGATGAGCGCGCTCTCGATCGCGGGCCACTGGGTCGGCTCGCACCTCGGCGTCCGGCGCGGCGCCGCGCTGATACGCCCCGTCGTGGCCCTCGTCTGCGCGGGCCTTTTCGCCAAGGTTCTCTTCGACGCGCTGCGCGGATGATATGATCTCCCCATGAGCGAGCGTCTGATCGCCGTCTATGAAGTCCCCGGGCCCGCCGCCGAGGCGGAGAAAACCGGCCGCGCGATCGCGCTCGAGGAGACCGTCGAGGTTCCCTTCGAGTTCCCCCTCCCGTCGGGGATACGCGAGGAAATCGTGGGCCGTCCCGGCGCCGCGACGCCCGCCGCGGGCGGACGCTTCCTCGTCGAGATCGACTTCCCCGCCGCGCTCGCCGGAGGCCGCATCGGCGCTTTGCTCAATCTCGTTTTCGGCAACGCCTCGATCTGGCCGGGCGTGCGCTTGGTCGACATACGTTTTCCCGAGTCGTTCCTGTCGGCGTTCTCCGGGCCGAATTACGGCGTCGCCGGTCTGCGTTCTTTGCTCGGGATTCAGGGCCGGCCGCTGCTCGCGACGGCGCTCAAGCCGATGGGCTCGACGGAAGTCCAGCTCGCCGAGACCGCCGCCGCCTTCGCGCGCGGCGGCGGCGACATCGTCAAGGACGATCAGAACATCGTGGACTCGTCGTTCGCCTCGTTCCGCTCGCGGGTGTCCCGCATCGCCGAAGCCGTCTCCCGCCACGACTGCCTTTATTTTCCCCACCTAAGCGGCCCGCAGGAAGAGCTCGAGGAGCGGCTGCGCTTCGTTCTCGGCCTCGGCCTCAAAGGCGTCCTGATCTGCCCCGCCATCGTCGGCCTCGACGCGATGCGCGCTCTCGCCGACCGGCGCAAGGCCGTGTTCATGGCCCACCCGGCGTATTCCGGCGCTTTTTACGCCGAGCGCTCCCACGGCATCGAGCACTCTTTATATCTTGGAACGCTCATGAGGCTGGCCGGGGCGGACATCACCGTTTTCCCCAACGCCGGCGGCCGCTTCGCCTTCACTCCCGAGGAGTGCCGGGCGATCGCCGAGCGGGGACGCGCGCCGCTGGGCGGACTGGCGCCGATCTTCCCCGCCCCCGGCGGCGGGATGAACCTCGACAATACGTCCGCCATGGCCAAGGATTTCGGCGCCGACGCGATTTGGCTCGTCGGCGGCCGTCTGTTGATGCATCCCGGCGGCCCCGAAGCCGGCGCCCGGGCCTTCCGCGAAAAGATGCCGGCTTAAGCCGGCCTCGATTCCTCCGCCGGCGATAGACCGCCAAGCATCGCGGTGTTCGGCGGTTTAATATTTTCACGCCTCCCTGGCACCGCCTTTGTTTTCCAACTACAATTAAAAAAGTTGACCATTCCGGTCACCATAATATACGGATCCGTATAATCACAAGTTCGGCAGAAGAAGCCCAGAACGACTTTGAAGGTTTAACGGCAACTGTTTCCTGGAAACAGTTGAACGGAGGGACTCGAGGAGGCACCCTTTTCGAAATGCGCACTGGAACGATTTGGCCTCGTTTGCAGCCAAGACCGGAAAACGGCGGCGCCGTCACCTGTCCTCTGCCGAACCATTACCTTGACCAGACGGCGGCTTCGTTTGGTTGGACAGCTGAAGCCGCCGCCGCGGATCGTCTGCGTTAATCGTCGGATTCCGCTCGGAATAATCCAAGCCCATGTACGAAATCGACAGCCGCGATCGCGCCGTCGCGCTCGAACTCGCCCCGCCCCCGGATCCGGGCGACCCCTTGCCCCTCGTCCTGGCGAAGGACGGCGCCGTGATTTTGTCCTACGTGGCGGGCCGGGAGCTGACCGTCGTGGCGACCTTCCCCGCCTGCTCCGCGCACCTCTTCGGAGGACCGGACGCCAAGTCGCTGCGCAGGCACCCGCTCGCCGATCGCGGGCTCAAGGCGCACGGGGCCTTCGAGGTCCGCGACTCGTCCTGGGCGCGGTCGCTCGAGCCCGGCGACGGGTCGGCGCGGCGGAAGCACTTCATTTTCACCTTCCGCGACTCCGTTTTCGAGTGCGTCGCCAACGACATCGGCGTGGAGCTGATCCGGGAAGACGACGACACCGTGAAGCTGATGGCCAAGCGCCTGTATAAGTAGCGCTCGACCAGGCAACTTTTCCCGCCCCTCAATCGTCTGGTAGGAGATGACTCTTGACGAAATCCCCGACTTATGGTACCGTATGCCATAACCTATGGCTGATATCATCCATAGGTTCAAACGCACGTACCCCGACGGCCGCATCGAGCAGCGCGTGATCTGGGAGGTCCCCAGATCGCACGGCAATCCCGAGGGAATCCGTTATCGATTGGCGTACATTCCGGCCGGAGCCGGAAGCCCGGCGGTTCTTTATGACAATCATCATCCGAAAGGCCATCACAAGCACATCCGCGGCGAGGAATCCGCGTATGATTTCGTCGATTGGAAAAAACTGATTGAAGACTTCAAAAAGGACAAAGCCGCGCATGAAAATCTTTGAGGTCCGCGTCATGACCGACGAGGAGGCCGACGCCAAGTTCCTGGCGGCGGTCAAGATGGCTCATACCGGCCAAAAATTCCCGGGAGACGAGGGCGTTTTCTTCACCAGCCTCGAGTCGGCGCTGTCCGCGTTCACCGAGAAGCGGCTGGCCTTGCTGAGCCTGATAAAAAATCACTCCCCCCGGTCGATCAATCAGCTCGCCAAGATCGCCGGTCGCGATTTCAAGAATGTCCATACGGATGTTATGCTTTTCAAGAATCTCGGCATCGTCCGGATTCCCGCCGGACGCCGGCCCGTGGAGCCCCTTAAGGTGCTCTACGACGCCATCAGCATGACCGCCCGCGTCTGATTCTCCGGTTGACGCCCTCGTCGGAGACTTGCTACCATTACCCCTCGCCGCAGACAAGAACCAGGAGCAACCAGCCTCATCAATAACTACAACAAGAATTTTAAGGACACCCGGGATCACACCCGGATCAACAACATGATCCGGTCCGCGACGGTCCGGCTCATCGACGCAGACGGGACGCAGGTGGGAGTCAAGACCATCGCCGAAGCGCTGGCCCTGGCTCGGATGCGCGGCCTGGACCTCGTCGAAGTCGCGGCGACGGCGACGCCTCCGGTTTGCAAGGTTCTTCCGTACTCGAAGTACAAATACGAGCAGGACAAGAAGGAAAGGGAGTCCCGCAAGAAGCAGAAGGCGGGGCTGCTGAAGGAACTGAGGTTTCGGCCCAACATCGGCATCCACGATCTGGACGTCAAGGTCCGGCAGATCGAGGAGTTCATCGACGCGCACGACAAGGTGC
>JAQTNG010000127.1 GCA_028714015.1 Elusimicrobiota bacterium
GCAACGAGCGGCGCGTGGACCCCAACGAGACCCTGAGGCTGTACGAGGATTTCGTGCGCCCGATGCACAAACGCTTCGTCGAGCCCTCGTCGCACCACGCCACCTGGATCTGGTCGCAGCTCGACGACAAGAGCTTCCCGGCCCTGCTGGTCAAGGACCTCAAGCGCCGCCTCGGCGAAAAAGTCCTCGCCTAGCCGCTGCCGCGCGGAGCGGGCGTCTATTGCTATATATCGCGACCGGGGCTATCCTTTTGTAGTTCGGAGGATATCAACCACTATGTCAAATTTGGAATTACCGCGTTTAAGATCGGTATCAGCCCCGGCGGCGCTGCTGGTTTGCCTTGTCGCGATGACGGCATGCCATGGAGGAGTCAATAGCCGGGTTCATAAAGGAGCCGTGGATACCGTGATCAATCAGAAACCCGCCCAAAGCGGGTACATCGAGGCCATCGGCATAGGGGCCTCCGACCCCTCCCTGACCTCCGACACCCAGCGCAAGTCTCTGGCGCGCGACGCGGCCATCGTCAAAGCGCAGTACGAGCTGCTCTCGATGATCAAGGGCGTGACCCTGGAAGGCGGGGTAACCGTCAATCGCGCCATCGAGACCGATTCCAAGCTGGAAGCTCGAGTCAATGACGCCATCAAAGGGGCCGAAATCCTCAAAACGGAATTCACTTCCGACAACGGCTGCGTGGTGACCATGCGATTGCCGAAAGCGAGGCTGGAGCAGATGATGGGCGTCAAGTTCCAATGAGGCGAGCCGTCCTCGCCCTGCGCCTGGTTCTATTATCCGTGGCATTGGCCGGGTGCTCTCACGATCAGTCGAAGAGAAGCTCCAAAGAGGGAGTGGTCGTCGAGGCCGAGGGCTGGACGCCTCTCGACGCCAAGAAGCCGCTGGAGACGAAGCAGCGCGCCCTGGCGGAAGCGCAGAAAAAGGCCGTGGAAAAAGCACTGGGCGTCACGGTGTCCGCCACCACGAAGGTCGAATCCGCCATTACGCTCGAGCAGTCAATACTCGCCAATATCGGCGGCTATATCCGCAGGTACGATATCCTGTCCGAACGCGAAGAAGACGGCTTCCTCAAAACCCGCATTCGCGCGTTTGTTCTCTATCAGCCGCCCAAGCCGCTCCCGGAGGCCGCGAGCCGCGTCCGGATCGCGGTGCTCTGCGTCGATGAAAGGCTGGCGAGGGCCGCGCGCGCCGCTTTGACCTCCCAAGGCTTCACCCTGAAAGACAACGCGGCGGAGGCGGACTACGTCGTCACGGGGAATGTCAGCGTCTATTCCCTGGCTGATTCCACTTATGCGGGATTGCATGCCGGCAGAGCCCGGGTTTCCCTCGACGCGACCCAGACGAAGACGCGGACAACGTTCCAGAATATTCAGGAGGCTTCGGGGCTCGATCTCTCGGACGAGATCGCTCATGACAAGGCCGTGGATAACGCCGCCGCCATGGCGGGCGAAGCCCTGGCGGCCCATCTGAAAGCGACGCTAGGCATTCCAGGAGATGCTTCGGTTTCCGACAAACCATGACAACTCATCGATTGCGCGTTCTAGCCCTTGTTCTCGTCAGCCTTTTGGCGTCAGGCTCCGCGATGGCGGACGGATATGACCGGATCGCCGGAAAGATCGCCGTTGCCGCCAAGGGTTTGAAGCGGCGGCGGATCGCCGTTCTGCAGTTCCCCTACATCGACAACCGCAACGACATAGGCTCGAGGGTGGTCCAGGAACAGCTCATGATCAAGCTGGTCGCCTATCGCGAGCTTCAGGTCGTGGAAAGGGCCTCGCTGGGACAGATGGTCGAGGAGATCACCCTCAGCTACAGAGGCTTGCTGGATTCGAGAGCGTCCTATCAGCTGGGCCAAATCCTCGACGTGGACGCCGTATTGACCGGGACCTTGGTCGAGCTTCCCAACCGTCAGATTCAGGTCAACGCGCGGCTTATCCGCATCCCGGACGGTTTGATACTGGCCGCCGTCGAAAGCCTCGTCAAGAGAACCTGGCAGGATGGATCGGCCCCTCCGGATCCCCCGTCCCTCCAGAAGTGGGTCGGGAATATTTTCGGCCCGGCCAGCAGCAACATCCATCAGGAAGACGACATCAATAAATTCATTCAAGAGCAGTTCGAGGCCTTGAATGCCGCCGCCTCCGCCTCCCCCCCCGCCCCTCGCGCCGTCCCCGTGGCCGACAGCCCGATTTTCTCCCTGTTCGCGGATCCGTCATCCCCCGATGGGTCTTCAAAGAAAATGCTCAAGGGTCGATTGCTGTACGAACAAAGCTGCACCTATTGCCATGGGCCCCAAGGAAAAGGCAGCCAGGCCATGGCGGAAATATTCGGGTTGTCGGCGGTCAATCTGGACATCAATCTCAAATCGCTGGAACGCTATTCCGCGAAAGACCTGATCACCCGGCTCAAAAGCGGCGACAGCAGGATGCCGGTATACCAGAAATCCCTGGCTGAAGAGGACGCATCCGCCCTCCTGCAGTATCTGCGCCATCTGACGTCCTCGTTCGATTGCCCCAACGCGCGCGCCCGCGTGGACGAGCTTGAACGCGATGTTCTGGAGCTCAAAGCGCGCTACTGGGCGCTTGAGCTGAGGAAGAGCAAGACCTCCATCGCCGGCGCGCCGAAGGAGATGACCTCAGCCATACTGGATCCTGCGATCAAAAGTCAATTCTACGACAGCCTGAACAAATGGTCCGCCACAGACCATATCCCCGCTCTGACCCCGGCGGAGGTCAAACGCTTCGTCGACTCAGACGGCCAGGCTTTCTCGCTGCGCCAAAACTGCGGATTGTAGCGGGACGCAGGCGCCGGGCGGCTACTTCTTGCCGGCGACCTCGTCGGCGAGCTTGCCCATCCCGTAGACCGCGCGCATCGCCTCGATGATGCCGGAGGAGTGCACCGCGACGGTGCGGTTGCGCGCGTCGTCGTAGGCGTAGCGCCCCACCAGCGACTGGATGTTGCCGTCGAAGACGAGACCGACGTATTCCCCCTTCGCGTTGACGATCGGCGACCCGGAGTTCCCGCCGATGATGTCGTTCGTGGTCACGAAGTTGACCTTCGCGCCGAGGTTCAGCTTCTTCTGGGCGGCCTTGACGCGCGGCGCCAGATCAAACGGCGGCTTCTCCGCGTGGCCGATCGCGCGGTCGTAGAGGCCGTAGAAGGTCGTGAACGGCGCCACCAAGGTGGTGCCGAGCTCATAGCCGGCCACCTTGCCGTATGACATGCGCAGGGTGAAGGTCGCGTCGGGATAAGTGGACTTGCCGTACACGGCGAAGCGCGCCTTCGCGATGCGGTTGCCCTCGGCGACGGTCACGCTCTCGATCTCGTCCTCGTACCACTTGCGCTGCGCGCGGTACACCGGGTCGAGCTTGCGCGCCCACACGATCAAGGCGTCGTCCGAGGCGGCGACGGCCTTCTCGCCGCCCTCGATCAGCTTTTTGCGCTCGGAGACGTCGAAGAGCTTGGTGCCCTTGATCAGGTCGCGCGCGACCGCCGCCGGCTCCCGGCCGTCGAGGGCGGCGCGCACGAACTCGTCGTCCTTGCCGAGCTCCGCGACCGCGTCCTCGAGCGTACGCGCGAGGAAGAACTCCTCCATGTCGGGGTACATCGGCGCCGGGGAGAACAGGCGGAACCTCAGGGACTCCAGGCTCGAGTCGCGGTACTCCTCCCAGCGCTTGTCGTTGGGCTTGGCGACCTCGGCGACGTAGCGGACGATGCTCGCGGCGAGGCCCGCGACCTTCGTCGGGGCGAAGGAGCGGTAGGTCGTCTGCAGACGGCGCTCGCCGGCCTTCTTCGTCGCGGCGGCGATCTTGTCCCACGAGTCCTTCGCGTCCTTCGTCGCGGGGTCCGAAGACTCGGCGACGGACTTGCGCAGCGCGTCCTCCGCGCCCTTCAGGGATTTGATGAGCGCGGGGTCGAGCAGGCCCTCGTACTCGCCGGTGACGGCCTTGATCGCGTTCTCGATGCCGAATATGCGGTCCTTCGAGCGCCGCTCCTGCTCGACGCCTATCGCGGCGTAGGCGTAGTAGTCGGCGCGCTTCTTCGCGGCGACCTTCAGGTACAGCGGCAGGCCGAGGTCGCGCGAGTACTCGAGCTGGGCGACGGTGTTGAGGCGGTCGGTGCGGCCGGGATGGCCGGTGACGAACACGAGCTCCCCGTCCGCGGCGCCGTCCTTGGACCATTTGAGGAAATGCTCGATCTGCACGGGCTTGCCCTTTTCGTAGACGCGAAAGAACGCGAAGTCGAGCGCGTAGCGCGGATAGGTGAAGTTGTCGAAGTCGCCGCCGTAGAACGCGGCCTGGAGCTCGGGCGCCATGACGAGGCGCATGTCGGTGTACTTCTTGTAGCGGTACAGCCAGTACTCGCCGCCCTGGTAAAGCTCGACGACGTCGGAGCGCAAGCCGGTCTCGTCGGTCGAGGCCTTTGTGATGCGCGAGATCTCGGCCTTGCGCTGCTCGTTCTGGTCCTTGTCGGAGGACTTCGGATCCACGGCCGCACGCACCCGCTCGGTGACGTTCTCCATCGAGACGAGGACGTTGACCTCGAGGTCGGGGCAGGCGATCTCGTCCTTGAGCGTCTTCGCGAAGAAGCCCGCCTTCACGTAGTCCTTCTTCGGCGTGGACATCTTCTGGAGCTGGCCGAGGGCGACGTGGTGGTTCGTCAGGACGAGTCCGTTCTTCGAGACGAACGCGCCGGAGCCGCCGTCGTTGAAGCGCACGCTTGCTAGGCGCAGGTGGTCGATCCAGTCCTGCTTCGGCGTGAAATCGTAGCGTTCCTTGAGGAGCTTGACCGGGAGGTTGTCGAACGTCCACATCCCCTCGTCCCCCCGCAGCTGCGGCGTCGCGGCGACGGTCAAGGCGGCGGCCATCACGGCGCGGGCGGTGTGCTTGCGGGCATTGGAGATCGGGGACATGGATGAGCCTCCTGGGCGAAGGCCGTGATTTTAGCACACCCGCCGAGGCACTTGGTGCCTGGCTTACCGTTATTTTCACTTTCCGGCATGCAACTTTACCCGGGGGCCATTCGTATGATTGGTATGGGACGACGACCACGAATTCATTATCCCGGAGCGGTCTATCACGCGATGGCTCACGGGGTGGCGGGGCAGGACATCTTCCACGATGACGAGGATCGCGTGAGATTCCTGGGGGACCTTCGCCGTCTGGTCCGGGAATCCGGGGCCAGCCTTCTCGCCTACTGCCTCATGGGCAACCACTTTCACCTCGCGATACAAGTCGGGACGGTCACTCTCTCGTCGATCATGCACCGATTGCTCACCGGCCATGCGAAGGCAATGAACCGACGCGGCGATCGTACCGGTCATTTATTCTGGTCCCGCCATGAAGCAATATTATGCTGCGACGAGAAATACTTGGCCGGTCTGATCCGCTATATCCATTTGAACCCGGTCAGAGCGGGGCTCGTGACAAAAGCAGAAGATTGGCCATGGTCGAGCTTGGAGGGAAAACCGCTGCCGGAGGACGCCGCCGGAAACATCGATCAGTTCGATCCCTGGCCCCGGGTCGACGCAGCGCAGCCCACGTTGATCAGACCTATCCGCATTGATGTACCGGACATCGACGAAATCGGAAAGGACGTCTCCGTCCGAACGGGGATCCAGATCTCGGAGATCCGCTCCGGCGCTTGCCGCAGGCCGGTCGTCGCCGCGAAACGGCTTCTCACCCGGGAAGCTGTCAGATACGGCCATCCTCTGATCGACATCGCGCGGTGGCTTAATTCGTCGCCGACCACCTTGACCCGCTACGCGCGAAGCGAAAGTGAAAATACCGGTAAGCCAGGCACCATTTTGGCACCGTCTAAAGGGCGACGGTGAAGTGGAACTCGCTGCCCTTGCCGGGCTCGGAGCGCAGGCCGGCCGCGCCCCCGTGGGCCTCGGCGACGCTCTTGACGAAGGCCAGCCCGAGCCCGAACCCGGGGATCTGGCCGGTGAAATCCGCGTCGATCTGGTAGAACTTGCGGAAAAGCTTGGGCTGCTCCTCGCCGGGTATGCCGGGGCCGTCGTCCTTGACCTCGACTTTGAGAAAGCCGTCCGTGCGGGTCACGGAGACCTCGACGAGCTTCTTGGCCGCGGGATTGAACTTCACCGCGTTCTCGACGAGATTGGCGACGGCTTCCTTCAGGAGGAACGCGTCGACGCTCGCCTTCGGCAGGGCCGCCGCGGCCTTGGCGTCCCAGCTCACGGTCACGCTCGGCCCGAGCTCGAGGCCGCGCAGCGCCGCGTCGACGACGTCGGCCAGCGAGGTCTCGGCGCGGTCGAGGACGATGTTCTCGGGGCTCTGCACGGCGGTGAAGGTGATCAGCTTCTCGACGAGGCGCGCGAGCTTCTCGTCCTCGCCCTGGATCTTGGAGAGCATCTTCCGCTGGTCGGCCGTGAAGTTCTTGTCGTCCCCGCGCAGGATCTCGAGGTTGCCGAGCGCGATCGCGAGCGGGGTGCGCAGCTTGTGCGAGACGATCGACAGGAAGTTGCGGGACAGGCTCTCGCCGCGCTTCTCGAGCGTCGCGTCGTGGAAGATGAGCAGGAAGCCGGCGTGGATGTTCTCGTCGCCGAGGCGGTCGGCCACGCCGGAGAGAATCAGGAGCTTGGGCTCGGACCGCTGCAGCTCGAAGGGCGTGATGCGCGCGCCCCCCGCGAGGATCGCCTCGAGAGCGGGCTTGGCCTTGTAATCCGGCGAAGTCGCCTCGGCCAAAGTGCCGGCCGGCTTGCCCTGGCGCCCGAGGAGAGCGCGCGCCGACGGGTTCATCAGCAGGATCCGGCCTTGGGGATCGGTGAGAACGAGCCCCTCGCGCGTGTCGTTGAAGATGTTCGCGAGCTTCTCCTTTTCCTCCTGGAGGCCCCGGAACAGCAGGGAGTTCGCGACGGTCATCTCGTTGAACGCGCGCGCGAGCGTGCCGATCTCGTCGCGCGACTTCACCTCGACTTGGACGCTGAAGTTGCCGCGCCCCGCCTCGCGCGCCGCCGCGGCGAGCTTCGGGAGCGCGCGGGTGATCCAGCCGACGATCAGGACGGTGCCGAGCACCGAGAAGAAGGTCGCCACGGCGGCGATGAGCGTGATCCGTCTCTTGGGCGCCCTCAGAGCCTCCTCAAGAGAGCGCTCGTTGAACCCGAGGAGCGCCGTTCCCACGCGGCGCGGGCCCACCTGGATCGGCGCGCTGAGGTCGTAGACGAGGCCGCCGCTCTTGTCGCGAAACCGCTGAAGCTCGACGCGGTCCGAGGCCAGGGCCCGCAGCAGGAAGGGGTCGGAGAGCCGGTCGCCGATGAGCGTCGGGTCGCTGTGCGACAGCACCGTGCCGTCCTTGTCGACCACGCCCGCGTAGGTCACGGCCTTTTCCTTGATCATCTCCTCGACGTGGAAGTGAAGGGAGAACGGGTCGAGCTTCGGGAAGATCGCCTCGCGCGACGAGCGCGCGAAAAACTCGGCGCGCACCTTCATCTCGCCGATCAAGCCCACCTCGATGCCGCCCACGATCTGCCGCGCCATGAGGGCGATGACGCCCAGCACGAACAGGCAGGTCAGCAGCGAGAGCTTGGCGGCGAGAGAGCGCAGGGGATTCATGTCAGTAGAGCACCGCGATCTTGAGCTTCTGGATGCTGACGCGCGAGCCGTAGCGCTTCTCGATCACCGCGACGTAGCCGCCGGGGGACACGCGCGTCCCGGACTCCGAGTTCCCGTTCCAGGTCAGGATCTGGTTGCCGGCGGCGAAGGATTGGGAGCGTTTGGCGATCAGGCGTCCCTGAAGCGTATAGATCTTGAGCACGACGTCGGCCGCCTCTTCGAGGTAGAAGCCGATCTGCGCCTCGCCCCGCGCGGGATCGAACGGGTTGGGCCAGCTGAACGGCTTGGCGATCGGCGCGTTCTGCTCGGGGATGAACACCGGCACGGCCGCGCCGACCGCCGAGAAGACGCTGTAGACGCCCGCGTTCGAGCGCGCGCGCACCTGGGCGTAGTAGCTGCGCCCGGTCAGCATGCCCGAGGCGGAGTAGCTCGCCACGGCGACGTTCCCGGCGAACAGGTCGCTGGCGCCGGGCAGCGAGCCCACGATCAGGTTGTAATCGAGAATGCCGACCGGGCTCGTCGCGTCGGCCCAGGCGAAATTGGCCTTGCCGTCGTACGAGAAGGCGCGGTCGGCGACCGGGGCGCCCGGGGCGGCGGGCGCCGTCGTGTTCGAGAGGTTGCCCGCGGTCGTCGAGATCACCGTCGAGAAGACGCTCGTCACCCCGTTGCGGTTGACGGCCCGCACGCGCAGGAAGTACTGCGTGCCGGGGGTGAGCGTGAAGAAGGTCGCCGAGGTCGCGAGCGTGTCCGACGAGTCGGTCAGCGAGAAGAAGTTGTCCGAGGACACCTGCGCCGTGTAGAGCGTGTCCGGCGGATTGGCCCCGCCCGACCAGGTGAAGACGCCGCTCGTGATGTGAACCGGGCCCGCGGCCGGGCTCGCGGGCGCCGCCGCGAGCGTCGCCGTGGCCTGCGTCGCGAGGAAGGCCGTGGGCACGCCGTCGAGGTTCACCGCGCGCACCCGGAAGTAGTAGGTCGTGTTCGGCGCGAGGCTCGCGGGCGAGGAGGAGACGGCCGCGGCGAAGCTCGTCGAGACCGGCGCGGAGAATCCCGCGGACGTCGCGGCGTTCACCTCATAAACCGTGTACGACGGGTTGGCTCCGCCGGTCCAGTTGAGCGTGAGCGCCGTCGCGGCAACGCCCGTGAACGCGGCCGCGCCCGGCATCGGAGCCTCGGCCAAGGTGTGCGTCGAGACCGAAGCCGAGGGCACGGAGTCCCCCCAGTCCGTGAAGGCGGTCACGAAGCGCGAGTAGGTCGTGTTCGGGATGAGGGTCTGCTCGGTGACGCCGCCGGCCAGGCTCGTCGCGGTCGTCTGCGGGGCCGGCAGCGGCGCCGCCGCGCTCGACGGAAAGATCCGGTAGAGCTGGGAGGCCGCCGGTCCGTCGCCGAAGGAAGGCGCCGCGCTCCAGGTCCAGCTGATCGAGGTCGCGTACACGGAGGAAGCCGCGAACGCGGCCGGCGACGAAGCCACCACGCCGAAGCTCACGGCGCCGATGGCGCCGGCCACCGGCGGAGTCGAGACATCCACCGTGCCGGAAAATCCGCCGAGACCTCCGGCCACTCCGGCCGCGGTCGACAGCGTGACGGTTCCGACGACGGCCGAGCGGTAGAACAGCTTGATGCGTCCGCCGCCTCCCCCGCCGCCGGGGTCCTTGGTCCCGGCGAAGCTCGAAGAGACGTTCCCTCCGCCGCCGCCTTTAGCGGAGAGTATCGATCCGTCGGACAAGCTCAGCGCGTTCAGCACCCGAAGCTGGATCGTCCCTCCTCCTCCGCCGCCCCCTCCTCCGGGAGAGGTCCCCGCGGCGCCGAAAGCCACCGCGGAGGCCGTCGAGCCGTCGACGAGGATCGAGCCCGTCACCGTCATCGACGCGGCCTCGATATAGATCGCGGCGCCCCCGGGCGCGCCCGCGCCGCCCGACACGCTCGCGTTGGCGCCGCCTCCTCCGCCGCCGGATCCCTGGAAGGCGTCGTCGGCCGATATAGGACTCGTCACCGTCCC
>JAQTNG010000128.1 GCA_028714015.1 Elusimicrobiota bacterium
CCGACGCCTGATTCTTATAGGAGAACCGTCATGAAACTCGCGCTGATTTCCCTGATTCTCGCCGCCGCGCCCGTCTTTGCCGCCGACGCCCCGAAGGCCGCAGCTCCGAAAGCCGCCGCGCCTAAATCCGAGGCGAAGAAGCCGGCCGCCGCCGCCGCGTCGAAAGACCCCTTCAAGACCGACGACGAGCGCGCGATTTACACGATCGGCTTCCTGATGGGCCGCAACGTCGCCTCCTTCAGCATGACCCCGGCCGAAGTGAAGGTCATCCAGGCCGGCCTCGGCGACGCGATCATGAGCGCCCCGCCGAAGGTGGACGTGCGCTTCTACCAGCCCCGCGTCAACGAGCTCCTCACCAAGCGCCTGGAAGCCGCCGCGTCCAAGGAAAAGGAGAAGGGCCGCGCCTACACGGAGAAGTTCGTCAAAGAGTCCAAGCCGCAGGCGATTCCCGGCGGCGGCTGGTACCTCGAGACGAAGGCCGGCACCGGGCCGATGCCCACCCAGGCCGACACGATCAAGGCTCACTATCGCGGCACCACGACCGAAGGCGTCGAGTTCGACTCTTCTTACTCGCGCGGCGCTCCCTCGGAGTTCCCGCTCGCGCCCGGCGGCGTGATCGAATGCTGGAGCAACGGCATCCCGATGATGAAGGTCGGCGGCAAGGCGAAGCTCGTCTGCCCTTCCGACGTCGCCTACAAGGATCCGGGCCGACCCGGCATCAAGCCCGGCGCGACCTTGGTCTTCGAGGTCGAACTCGTCGAGATCGTCAAGCCCGAAGCCCCTAAAAAATAAAAGAAAGGCACGCTCAGTCTTAGACGCTAATGTGCCTGAGCGTGCCGGCGCATCATGCAGTCGTTCGACACGACGAGCAGGCCCGCCTCGCGCGCCATGCGTTCGCCCTCGTCGTGATGGACGCCGTCTTGGAGCCACACCGCTTTCGCCTTTTTGGCGATCGCCTCCAGAATCGGCGTCAACGCCTCCTCGGGGCGGCGGAACACGGCCACGACGTCGACGGGAAACGGTATGTCGGCCACGCTGGGCCAGCATGTCTCGCCTAGAATCTCCGTTTGGCCGGGATTGACGGGCACGATCTTATAGCCGTGCTCCTGGAGATACTCCGAGACGTAATGCGAGGGGCGCTCCGGCTTCGGGGACAGGCCGACGACGGCGATCACTCGCATCGCCAGGATCTTGCCGACGGCGTCCTCGGGCGGGCCTCCGGCGGGGAGCCGGCAGGCGTCCATTAGCAGCCTCCACAACGGAGCGGTCTACGCAAGCCTTTTTTTAAGCCGCCTCGACACCCACATGCGCCTCGCCGTCGTCGATCTCGATGTGCGCGACGAAGGCCCGGCAGCAGACCGTGCAGTCCTGATCGATGGACTGGCCGTCCATGTCGGCGATCACGTGGAGCTCGGTCGCTTCGGAGCAATGCGGGCACTCGAGGGTGACCCACTGATCCAGCCGTTCGACCGAGGCCTCGACGCTCTGCTCCTTGAGCACCGTTTCCATGATCTTCTCGGCGGTCTTGTGCTCGGACGCGTCGGGATGGGCATCGGGCGCGCCTTTTTTCGGCTTCTTCACCTTCGCGGCGGCTTTGGTCTTCGGCATGCTTTCAGTGTAGAGGGTGAAGCTTTCCCCGTCAAGGGGGTTATTGCAAATTCCCCGGCGAGACCACGATCACGACGCGGCGGTTCGCCGCGCGGCCCTCGGGGGTGTCGTTGGGCTTGGCCGGGCGGAACTCGCCGAAGCCCGCCGCCGCGAGGCGCGCCGGATCGAGGCCCGCGTGCTCGTGCAGCCAGCGCGCCACCGCCGTCGCGCGCGCCGCGGTCAGCTCCCAGTGCCCGCTGTAGCCGCCGAGCAGGCCCTTCTTGAACGGGGCGTTGTCGGAATGCGCCTCGACGCGCATGACCTTCGACGGCATGGCCTTGAGCGCCGCGCCGACGCGCCCGAGCAGGGCGGCGCCCTTTTCCGTGACCTTCACCGAGCCGTCGTCGAAGATCTCGCCGTCGTCGACGGTGATCGAGAAGCTGTCCCCGTTCTGCTCGACGAGCGCCTTGCCCGCCTGCATCTCCTTGAGGACGGCGTCGGCCGCCGCGCCCATCTCCTCGCGCGTCTTGAGCAGCGCCGCGGCCCGCGCCGACTCGGCCTTCCGGGTCTCGGCGTCGGACTTTCCGGACGCCGCTTCGGCTTCGGCCAGCTTGGCGACGAGCGCCTCGCGCTCCTCCTTGACCTTGGCGAGCTCGCGCCCGGTCTTCTCGCGCGCGGACTGATAGACGGTCTTCAGGCGCTCGAGAGCCAGCTTCTCCTTCACCGTGTCGGACAGCTTTTTGGCGAGCTCGTCCTTCTCGGCCACAACGGCGTTGAGCTTGCCGCCGAGCTCGTCCTTGCTCGTGCCGATCGCGTCGGAGAGGGACTTATTGGACTTCGTCAGCGTCGCCACGCGGCCTTCGGCGGCGGCGGAGCGGCCCTCGAGCTCGACGAGCTTCGCCTCGAGCTCCGCCTTCGTCGCCTTGAGCGCTTCGACCTCGTCGGCCTTCTCCTTGAGCTGGGTGAAGAGCGAGCCGGCCTTCGTCTGCAGTTCCTCGATCTCCTTCTTCTGCTTCTCGAGCTTCGCGCCCGCGCAGGCGGTCATCGTCAACAGGAGGAGCAGAGGGAGGTATCGTTTCATGGTGAGATGATAAAACATCCCCGCCGGGATTTACAGGAAGATGATCTCCGATTTGACGGCGATCGCGGACCGGCGGCGATGTCGGTAGTAGTACGCAGCCCGCCGGGTATTACTGCGAATGGAACCCGAATCGGAGGTGGGGCATAATGGAGCGGACGGCTTCAGAAGGCTCACGGGGGAGAATGCAAATGGCCAAGCGCACCAAGATTTCGGCGGCGATGCTCGACGGAGTGAACGGCGAACACAACGAAATGAGAATGGCCGTTCCGAGCCGCCCCGCCGTGCGCGTGGAATGCCCCCGCGAGGGCGAAGTGATCGCCCAGCCGGCTTACGCGTTTCATATCGCGGCGACGCCGGGAATACTGGGCGTCGAGGTTTCGATCGACCAGGGCCGCTGGGTGATCTGCCGCGAGGCGCTCGGGCTCTGGTGGTACGATTGGAGCGGCTTCGACAAGGGCGATCATGAGGTGGTGGCGCGCGCCCGCATCAGGGACGGCATATCGGCCAACTCGTCCCCGCGCCGGTTCAGAGTGCGCTGAAATGAACACCGCCACGACCAAGGATCAGCCCATCGTCGAGGAATTGATCGCGATTCTGGAGTCGAGGCCGGACCTGACGGACGCCCTCCAGGAATCGATCCGCAAGGCGGACCGCCCGGGGATCGAGACCCTCGCGCAATACTTCGACTTCCTGAACGCGATGGTCGTGCTGATCCCGACGGACCGGAATCTCAACGCGTTCATCCTCAAGTTCTATTACCTCATCGACCTGTCGCCCGGCGGCATCCTGCAGGCGGACAAGACGTTTCTGGCCTGGTCGCGGAAGTTCGCCAAGGATTGGGGAGCCTTTCTCGATACGCCGCAATCGGCCGAGGGCATCGGAAGCTTTTATTCCAACCCGAGCTACCACATCGGGGATTACCATGAATCGCCGAGCGGCTGGCTGACGTTCAACCAGTTCTTCGCCCGCCAGGTGCGTCCCGGAATGCGGCCCGTGGACGACCCGCACGACGACAATGTGTTCGTTTCTCCGGCCGACAGCGTCTATCAAGGTCAATGGCCGATCGCGCGCCACTCGAAGATCACGGTGAAAGGCTGGAAATGGTCCGTGCTCGAGCTCCTCGCCGGCAGCCCTTACCAGGACAGGTTCAACGGGGGCGCCTTTACGCACAGCTTTCTCAATGTCAACGACTACCACCGCTTTCACGTTCCCATCGGCGGCGTGATCAAGGAAGCCCGCAAAATTCCCGGCAACGTGATCATGGACGTGATCAAGAAGCCGGACGGATCGCTCGATGTCGTCGACGGGACGGGCTACCAGTTCACGCAGGACCGGGGGCTCATCGTCATCGACTCCCCTCTCGGCCTGGTCGCCGTGCTCCCGATCGGCATGGCGCAGGTCTCCTCGGTCAACCTGACCGCGCGGGCGGGCGCGACCCTCGTCAAGGGAGAGGAGTTCGGATTCTTCTCGTTCGGCGGCTCGGACATCGTGATGCTGTTCGAGGCGGGCAAGGTCCGGTTCGACGCGAAGGTCGGAACGCACTACAACCAGGGACGAAAGATCGGTCACGCCGTCAACGCATAACGGAGAGGCACCCATGAAAACGAACGCAGGGCTGTGGATCGACCATCGCGAGGCCATTATCGTCACGCTGTCGGCCGGCGGAGAAGAAACGAAGCGCATACAATCGACCGCGGTCAAGCAGCATGCCGTGGAAATGCCCGCCGATGATCTGCGCCAAAAGGAATTCACGGAGCATCTCGCGCACTACTACGACGCGATCATCGCGCATCTTCGCGAAGCCGGCGCGATCGTGATCTTCGGCCCCGGCGAGGCCAAGGGCGAGCTGAAAAAGCGCTTCGAGACCCACAAGAGCGAAACGCGCGCCATCGTGATGGAGACGACGGACAACATGACCGAGCCGCAGGTCGCGGCGCGGGTCCGGCATCACTTCCACCAGGATCTCCGGCGAGGGGTCTAAAGTCCGGGGACGCGCCATGAGCAGCCCGCTGTCCGCAATCGCCGGCCGCATCGCCGAGCTGGAGCGCGAGCTCGAGCGGAGGTTCGACGAGGAATTCGCCGAAAAGCAGAAGCAGTTCCGCTACAGCGTCGAGAAGGGCCGCATCGCCTTCGACTCCGGGGTGGGCGCCATCCACGAGCGGCTGCGCAAGAACTGGGTGTCGTACCTGTGGGACATGCCGCGCTACAGCCTGCTCGTGTCCCCGGTGATCTACTCGTTGACCGTCCCGCTGCTGATGCTCGACGCGTGGCTGTGGCTGTACCAGGCGGTCTGCTTCCCGGTCTATGGCATCGAGAAGGTCGAGCGGTCCCAATACATTCTCTTGGACCGCGGCCGCCTACGCTACCTGAATTGGCTCGAGCGCTTCAACTGCAACTATTGCGGCTACGCGAACGGGCTCGTCGCCTACGCGCGGGAGGTCTCCTCGCGCACCGAGCAGTATTTCTGCCCGATCAAGCACGCCACGCGCTTGGCGGGGGCGAGCCCGCGCTACCAGGAGTTCGCCGACTTCGGCGACGCCCAGGCCTACCGCGACAACATGGCGCCTCTTCGCGAAGAGCTCAAGAAACCGGGATAGCCGTCCGGCTGTTCAGGAACCAGGTCAGCATCTCGCCTTTGCCCCTGACGTCGATGGCGCCGCGCTCCTCGAGCTCGAAGGCCTCGCTCAGACGCTGCCGGGTCGCTTCCGTCAGCTGGATCCGCCCCGGGACGCCGTGGGATTCCATCCGGCTGGCCGTGTTCACCACGTCCCCCCAGACGTCGTAGCGGAATTTTCGCCGGCCGATGACGCCGGCGACGACCTCGCCGCTGCCGATGCCGATGCGCACCTGCAGATTGATGCGCCGGCGCAGATTGAATCGCTTCAAGGCCTCGATCATGTCCAGCGCCATATGCGCCGCGCGGCTCGCGTGGTCGGCCGTAGGAACGGGTATCCCGGCCGCGGCCATGTAGCAGTCGCCGATCGTCTTGATCTTTTCGAGGCCGCGCTGGTCGGCGATGTCGTCGAAGCGCGTGAAAAGGTCGTTGAGGATGTCCACCAGCGCCTCGGGGCTCACGGTCTCGGAGAACTTCGTGAAACCGACGATGTCGGCGAACAGCACCGTCACCTCCGCGAAGCGGTCGGCGATGATGTCCGGCAGATTCTCGACCGCATCCTCGGGCCGCATCCTCAAGCGCTCGACGATCGAGCTCGGGAGAACGTTATGCAGGAGACGCTCCGACACCTTCTTCTCCGCCAAGATCCGCTCATAGAGCGTTTTCGTCTCCCGGTTGAGAAGGCGGATTTCGAGAATTTTTTGGGCTCGGACCAGCACCTCCGCGACATCGAACGGCTTGCTGACGAAATCCCTCGCCCCGGCGTTCAGCGCGTGAAGCTTCTGGTCCGGCTGAGCGGTCAGCACGAGAACCGGAAGATAGCCTTCCCCTTCGACCTTCTTCAGGCCTTCCATCACCGCGAAGCCGTTCATGACGGGCATCGAGAGATCGAGGAGAATCAGGTCGTAACGGTTCTTGTGATGGAGCTCGCACACCTCGAGAGGATTCGTCGTGGATTCGACGGACGAATAGCCGGCGCCGCTGAGAATCTTGTCGAGCAGAACGACGTTGGCCTTCATGTCGTCGACGATCAGTATTCTGCTCCGCAGGATATCGGCCTGGCTTATCACGCGGGCCGCCCGCTCTCTTTCACGGGCGCGTCGGCCGCGATGCGAAATCCGTTTTTACCCGCATGCTTGGCCTCGTACAGGGCCGCGTCCGCGCTCTTGAGAAGCGTATCCGCGTCATCGCCGTGCGCGGGACAGAGAGCGACCCCCGCGCTGACAGTGATGGTCACGGGGCGGCCTTCGAGGGTGTAGGGCCGGGATACGGCCGCGATGACCTTGGCCGCGACGGATGACGCGTCATCGACTCCCCCGACGTTCCACAGCGCTATGCCGAATTCGTCGCCGCCCAGGCGCGCCACCGTGTCCTCCTCGCGCACCGTCAGTTCGAGACGCCGGGCGACCAGCCTCAGCAGCTCGTCGCCGGCGGCGTGACCCAAGGTATCGTTGATGGCCTTGAATCCGTCCAAGTCCAGATAAAGCACCGCCATGATGTTCTTGTTCCTGCGGGCATGAATGAGGGCCATCCCCAAGCGGTCGGCCAGAAGGCGCCTGTTCGCGAGGCCGGTCAACGCGTCGTTCAACGCCATGGCCTCCAGATGCTTCGCGTGATTCAGGTCCGCCGCGTGCAGTAGGCGGACCTCCAGCATGTTGCGCACCCGCATCAGCACCTCGGAGAGATCGAAAGGCTTGCTGATGAAATCCCTCGCGCCCCCGTATAAGGCGCGGAGCTTGTGCGCCGGATTGGCGGTGACGGCCAGGACCGGCAGGTAGCCGCCGGGGTCGAGCTCCTTCAGTTTGTCCATCACCTGGAATCCGTCCATGCCGGGCATCTCGAGATCGAGCAGGATCAGGTCGTAGCCGTTCGCGCGCTGAAGCGCGCAGACCTGCTCCGGCTCCGTCGTGGAGGTGACGGCCGCGTAGCCGGCTCCGTCCAGCATCCGCTCGAGCAGCTGAATATTGGTTTGCCTGTCGTCCACGATCAAAATCTTGGCCTTGAGAATATCGGCGGAGCTTATCATGAGATCGAGTCCCCCTCCGGGCCTTTCCCGGGATTCCGGTTCGCATGCTCCAGCGCCTCGTCCAACGCCTCCATGAATTCGGTGACCTTGATCGGCTTGGTGATATACCGGTAGAACCCGGCCCTCAATCCCTTTTCGATGTCAAGCGGCATCGCGTTCGCGCTGATGGCGATGACCGGAATATGCGCCGTCGCGGCGTCTTCCCGGAGCATCTTCAGCGCCTGGATGCCGCTGATGCCGGGCAGGTTGATGTCCATCAGGATCACCTCCGGCCGCCTTTCGCGCGCGAGATCTATGCCGCTCAAGCCGTCCATGGCGGTCAGCAGCCGAATATCGGGGTGCCGCGCGACGATTTGCTCGACCAGCTTCATGTTGGCCGGGTTGTCCTCGACGTAGAGCAAGGTATGCTGCCGCGTTCCGCGCGACGCGGGCGTTTTGACCGCTTCGGCGGATTCTTCCTCTTCCGCCGCCAGCTCCGGCTCGGAAACCGTTTTCAGCTCGAACCAGAAGACGCTGCCCTTGCCGACGGTGCTGTCCACGCCGATAATGCCGCCCATCAGCTCGACCAGGCGCTTGGCCACCACGAGGCCGATGCCCGTGCCTTCCTCGCCGCTGCCTTCTTGCCCGAGCCTGTTGAACGGCTGGACTAGCTGGGTCAGTTTTCCCGGAGGCAAGCCCGCGCCGGTGTCCTTGACGCTGAGCCGCGTGCGCTCGTCGGTGCCGCTGAGGCAATCCACCACGACCGAACCTCCGGGCAGGTTGTATTTGATCGAGTTGGAGAGCAGGTTGATGAGGACCTGCTTCAGCCGGGTGCGGTCGGCGCGAACGAAGACGGGGGTAGCGAACCGGGGGAAGGTCAGCTTGATGCCGTGCTGCTGCGCCTGCGGCTCGACCATGCCCTGGCACTCGAGCATGACCTCGGCCAACGACACCGGCTCGCGCGACATCGGGACCTGGCCGGACTCGACCTTCGCGAGGTCGAGGATTTCGTCGATCAGCTTCAACAGATGCCAGCCGGCGCGAAGAATCTGGCCGATGCTTTCCTTCTGGGAGGACGACGGCGGCGGAGAATCGGACTCCATCAGCTGGCCGAACCCGAGGATCGCGTTCAGCGGGCTGCGCAGCTCATGGCTCATGCTGGACAGGAAGTCCGATTTGGCGAGGTTGGCTTTTTCGGCCACCGACCTGGCGCTCTCCAGCTCGACGTTCTTTTCCTGCAGCACCTGGTCCAGGCGCTTGCGCTCGGTGACGTCGCGCGCGGCGGCGAACACGCCTTGAAGCCTCCGGTCCCGATCGTAAAAGGTGGTCGCGTTGTAGGACACCACGGTTTCCTTGCCGTCACGGGCGCGCGCGGTGAGCTCGTAGTTGGTGATCTTTTTTTCGCTCAGCACCTGCTTGATGCTCGCCTCCGCCGCCTCGGGATCGGTGAAGTAATTCTTGAACGGCGCGCCGATCAGCTCGTCGCGCGTGCAGCCGGTGAGCGCCTCCATCTGCTTGTTGACGTCGGTAATGATGCCGGATGGAGCGGTCGTGATGATCGCGTCGATATTGGACTCGATGAGCGAGCGCGTGTAGAACTGCTGGTCGCGCAGCCGCTGATCGAGCACCTTCTGCTCCGCCTCGACCTGCTTGCGCGCGGTGTTGTCCGTGCCGATCAGCAGATAGCCGATGATCGCGTTTTGGGCGTCGCGCAGGGCCGTGACCGACACGACGGCCGGGAAGCGGCTGCCGTCCTTGCGGATGTAGGTCAGCTCGTAGATGTCCTCGATGCCGCGCGAGGCCTTGAACACCAGCGCCTCGAAGCCCGGCGTGATCTTCGTTCCCAGCTCGGCGCTCAAAGTCTTGGCGCGCGCGACGACTTCCAACGGATCGGAGATGTCGGCCGGGGTGATCTTGTTCATCACGTCGGCGGCCTCATAGCCCAGCATGCGCTCGGCGCCGACGTTGAAGATCTGGATGACGCCCTTCGCGTCGGTCGCGATGCTCGAGAAGTTCGCGCTGTTGAAGATGGCGCTCTGCAGCGCCCCCGCCTTGAGCAGCGCCGCCTCGGCCTGCTTGCGCGCGGTGTTGTCCGTGCCGATCAGCAGGTAGCCGATGATCGCGTTTTGGTCGTCGCGCAGGGCCGTGACCGACACGACGGCCGGGAAGCGGCTGCCGTCCTTGCGGATGTAGGTCAGCTCGTAGATGTCCTCGATGCCGCGCGAGGCCTTGAACACCAGCGCCTCGAAGCCCGGCGT
>JAQTNG010000129.1 GCA_028714015.1 Elusimicrobiota bacterium
GCGGAGCCAGCGCCTACGGCGGGGCGACGACGGTCAGCGCCGGCACCTTGAGGCTGGGCGCCGACAACGCCCTGCCCGCGGGCACCGCGCTCGCCGTCGCCAACGGCGGCACGCTCGACCTCTCGACCTACCAGCCCACGGTCTTGAGCCTCGGCCTCGTCAGCGGCGGCACGCTGAGGACGACAGTGACCGGGAAGAACCTTTCCTCCAATCTCATCGTGACGGGCGCCCGCACCATCACCGGCGGCACTCTCGTCGTGACCGTCCCGCCCAGCCAGCTCGTCGCCGCCGGCGACAGCTTCACCGTTATCACTTCCGGTTCCAACAGCGGGACGGACGGCTTGACTATCGTCTCGCCCGCGGCGCTCCTCTTTACGCCGACTTACAACGCCACGAGCGTGAAATTGACCGCCAGCTTCGTGCCTTTCGCCGACGTCGCGGCGACCGGCAACCAGGGCGCGATCGGACGATCGCTGGAAGCCGCGCGCACCGGTCCCGCCGGCGACGCGGCGACCGTGTTCTCCAATCTGTATTCGCTCGACGCGGGCCACCTGCGCGCGGCCCTCGACCAGATGAGCCCGGTCTCACTCGCCTCGATGCAGGGCGTCGGCCTGGCGAGCTCGGGCCTGCAATCCGCGGCCGTGAGCCAGCGCATCGCGGTCCTGGCCGACGGCGGCGAGCATCCCGGATTCTCGTCCTACAACGTCAGCGGCCGGTCGTCTTATCCCGGCACCTTGGTCGCCTCCACCCTCGGCGACGACAACCTGTATCAGAGCGCCTCGAACAGCTCGGGCCTCGGCGCGCCTTGGGGCTACTTCGCTTCCGTCTCGGCGGCCACGGGCCGCCTCGCGGAGGGCAACAGCGCTTCCGGCTCCCAGCCCGGCTACGCGTTCAACTCCGGCGGCCTGACCGCGGGGGCGGACTACCGCGTCGACGAGCATTTCACGGCGGGCGGCTCGCTCGGCTATCTCAAGGGCCATGCCTCCGTCTACGCGCCCGGCTCGGGCACGGTGGACGACGACAGCGTCCGCTTCGGCGGCTACGGCGCGGCCAACGCGGGCGATTTCCACGCGAACGCGTATCTCGGCGGGGCCCTCGACTTCTTCAAAACCAAGAGGAACATCCAAATTCCCGGCCTGGAGCGCACGGCCGCCGGCTCCCCCCTCGGCAGCGAGCTCAACGTGAACGCGAACGCGAGCTACGACGTCCCGACCCGGGAATGGGGCATCTACTCTCCTTTCGCCGGCCTGAGCTACAACCGGATGGCGATCGGCTCCTTCACGGAAAGCGGCGCGGGCACGCTGAATCTGACCGTGTCTCCCCAGACGGCCAAGTCGCTCCAGTCGAGCCTCGGCCTGCGCGTCTCCCAGAAGTGGACGACGGACGCGCACGTGTTCGTGCCCTACGTCAGCCTGGGCTGGCGGCACGAGTTCGACGATCAGAGCCGTCCGATCACCGCGCGGTTCGCGACGGGCGTGGGCGACCCGTTCACCGTCTCGTCGGGCCGCTACGCGCGGGACGGCACGATGGTGGGGATGGGCCTCTCCGCGAGCCTGACCAAGAACGCCACGGCCAGGCTCGACTACACCGGCGACTTCCGCTCCCACTTCGTGTCCACCGTCGTCAACGCCGATCTGCGCCTGAGGTTCTAGCCGCGCCCGGCGCCAACGGGCCCTATTCGGGGTGGGCCTAAGGGCCCTGACCCGGGCCGGGGAGCGCCGTTATCCTTCATATAGGATGACGACCCGCAAGAAAGCCCTCGCCGCCCTTCTGGCCGCGCTGCAGATCGCCTGGTCCTTCTCCTGGGGCGCCTACGAGGCCGTAGCCCAGGTCGTCTACGCGCCCACGGCGAGCGTTCAGACCGGCGGCGTTCCGGTCATACCGGCCTCCGCCGTCGGCGCCTTCTCCTCGTTCAATCAGACGGTCCCGCTCGCCCAGGCCTCGCTCTCCGCCTCGTTCGCCCCCGGCCTCCAGCCGGTTCCGATGCTGACGCCGGCCGCCGCCCTGGCCGCCTCCGTTCCGACGGCCGCCGCTCCCTCGGCTCTGATCGCGCGCCCGGCCCCCGCCCGGGCCTCTTTCGCGGCGCTCTCCCGCGCCGCCGTTTCCCCCGCCCCCGCGGCTTTTCACGGCGCGGCCGCCGCCAAGGACAGCGTCGTCGCGGGCATGCGCCGCGACGCCCCCGTCGAGGACTCGAGCCGGGCCGGCGCCGAATCCTTCGCCGCCCTCTATCCCGAGTCGCTCATCAAGGCAAGCGCCGGCACGCTCGCCG
This sequence comes from Elusimicrobiota bacterium, assembly GCA_028714015.1. Lineage (GTDB taxonomy): Bacteria > Elusimicrobiota > Elusimicrobia > UBA1565 > UBA9628 > GWA2-66-18. The sequence continues at coordinate 2,270 of JAQTNG010000129.1, forward strand.
GTCCCGTCTCGGCCTCCGCCGCGGGCTCGACGCGCTCCTTCCTCCGGCCGGCCCCCGCGGCCGCGAAAGCCGAGGGCCCGGCGCCCGTCGAGACGCTCGAGGCGAAGGCCCCCGCGGCCGCCCCGGCCAAGAGCTTCTGGCACCGGCCCGCCGTTCGCGCCGGGCTCTTCGCGGCCGCCGGCGTCATCGCCGTCGCCGCTCCCTTTCTCGCGGCGCACGTGGCCGCCGTCGCCGCCGTCGGAAGCGTCGCCCTCAGCGTCATCGGGATTCCCCAGATCTGGAAGAACTTCAAGGGCGGGCGTGACAGCGTCAAGGACCTGGCCATCGCCAGCCCCCTGATCTGGTTCGCCGCCGCCACCTTGCTGTCCGTCGTCTCCATCGGCTCGGGCGCGAGCCTCTGGTGGAACGTCGCCAACGTCGCAGGCGTCGTCGAGAGCGGCGCCGTCGTCGGTCAGATCAACTGGCATAAGCGCGACGCGCGTGAGCTCAAGGCCACGGGGCTGACGGCCGCCGCGGTCCTCGGGGTCCTGCCTCTGATCGCGGGCGCGGTCCTCCTGCCGCTGTCGTCGTGGCTGACCGCCTCCTTCGCCGCGGCGATGGGCCTGCTGTGGGTCCTGAACTGGCCCCAGATCCGCCAGAACTTCAAGATCTTCGAAAAGGAAGGCCGCGCGCCCCAGGGCATCGCCCCGATGTACCCGGCCCTCGTCATCGCGGGAAGCCTCCTTCATCTCTACGCGGCCGTCATGGGCGGCGATCTGCGCTGGGCCATCAACGCCGCGATCGGCATCCTCACGGCGGCCATCGTCCTGGCCCAGATCTACGCGCCGCACGCGACGAACTCGGTCGTCGGGCCGGTCGTGCGCCTCATCGAGCGGCTCATACCGGGGAAGGCTGCTCCCTCCGATACGGCGGCCCTCCAGGCCAAGGCGCGGGCCCTCATCGCGCCCCTTCTTCCCGCCGGCTTGTCCCGCCACGCCGCCACGGACGGCGGCAGGGCCATGGCTTCCGCCCTCGAGCGGGCCAGGCAGCTGCCGGGGCGCAGCGTCGTGTTCCTCGAGGCCCCGACGGCCGCCGGCAAGTCCACCTTGGCCGAAGGCCTGAAGACGAGCCTCGGCGAGCGCATCAAGGTCTTCCCGGTGGACCGCTATTTCAAGCCCAAGGCGGAGGTTCCGACCGGTCCCGACGGGCAGCCGGATTTCGACCGGCCGGAATCCTTATATCTCGACCGCGTCGCCGCCGACATGCGGACCTTGCTGGCGGGCGGGAAAGTGGAGCTTCCCCTCAACGACATGGCGACCCAGACCACCCGCTTCGACAGCGGCGAGTTCATGGCCTTGGGCGCCGACGAGGTCCTCGTCGTGGATTCGATCTACGCCTCGCACGAGAAGCTCATCGGCGCCGCCGAGGGCCGCAAGACCCTCAACGTGTATCTCGACGCCCCCGCCGTGATCCGCCTCGCCCGGCGCCTGCGCCGCGACCGCCTCGAGCGCGGGATTTCGGCCGAGATCAACCTGAGCCGCTGGCCCGTCATCCTCCAGGACGAGGCCGAGTTCATCCTTCCCCTCAAGCGCCGCGCCGACTTCATGGTCAACCTGATCGGCGCCGACGAAATTGGCAAGCTCGCCGACACGTACGGCCAAGTCCTGGCGGCGGAATGGGCCGCCCACGGAGAGGACCCCGCGCTGACGGCCCGCTTTCTCGAGGGCATACGCTCCTCATTGGCGGCCGACCAAAACGCGCGTCCCATGCGCATACTCATCACGGGGCCCCCCGGCTCGGGCAAGACCACCTACGGGAAGATGCTGGCCCGCGACTACGGCATGATCCACATTTCTGTTGGCGAGCTTCTGCGCGCGAAGGCCGCCGCCGACCCGGCCCTGGCCGCGGAGATGGCCAAAGGCGAGCTGGTCGACTCGGAACTCGTGCGCGGCGTCGTCTTAGAGCGCCTCTCCCGCCCCGACGTTCTCGCCAGCGGCTTCGTCCTCGACGGCTTCCCGCGGCGTCCCGAGGAGATCGGCGTCATCGAGTCCTGGATGAAGGAAGGAGGCACGATCGACGCGCTCGTGAACCTGAAGACGCCCGCGGCCGAGCTGAGCCGCCGCATCGCCGCGCGAGGGCGCATGGACGACAGCCCCGAGGTTTTCCGCCGGCGCATGGAGATATACAACGAGGAGACCGCCCCCGTCCTCGAGCACTTCCGCAAGACCGTGCGGGTGCTCGAGACCGACGCGGCCGGTCCCGACGCCGAGGCGAACTACGCCGGCGTGCGCGCGCTCGTCGAGAGCGTCCGCGCCGACTAGGCCGGGACGCTCAGCGCGGCGGTCATCTCCTCGATCGACGTGAACTTCTCGCGGATCTTCCCCTTCGCGGCGCCGCGGCTGCGCTCGAGCTCGTCGAGCTTCTTCCACTGGGCGTAGCTCACGACATTGACGCCGCGGGAAGCCAGCAGCTTCGGCGCGGCTTCCAGGGAGGCGTCCACCGGTCCGGCGGACAGGCGGCCGGCTTTCAGGTCCTCGAGCATCGACTGCACGGTCAGCACCGAGTCCGCGCGATTGGTCCCGATGAGGCCCGAGGGTCCGCGCTTGGCCCAGCCGACGACGTATTCGCCCGGGAGCGGGGCGCCGCCGGTGACGACGCGGCCGTCCTTGTTCGGGATATGGCCCGACTTATCGTCGAAGGCCACGCCCGGGATCGGAATCCCGCGATAGCCGACCGAGCGCAGGATCATGCCCGCCGGGATCGTCTCGAACTCGCCGACGCCGACGCACTTGGCGCCGCCCTTGCCGTCGTCGATGAGCTTGTTCTTCTCGAGCTTGACGGATTTGATCTTGCCGCCCTCGCCGACGATCTCGACCGGCGAGACGCAGTAGCGCAGGCGGATCTTGCGGGCCTGCTTCCCCTCGCCTTTCGTGGCGTGCTCCTGGACGTAGGCGACCTTCTTCTTGTCGTTCGCGTCGGCGGTCTCGAGGTGCGAGACCGCGCCCACGACGGCTTCCTCGGGCTTGATCACGAGGTCGCAGCCTTCGAGCTTGCCGAACTCCTCGATCTCGACGGGCGAGTAGGCGGCCTCGGCGGGGCCGCGGCGGCCGAGCAGCCACACGGTCTTGACCTTGCTCTTGCGCAGCGCCTCGAGCGCGTAATCCGCGATGTCGGTCTTGGCGAGACGCTCGGGATCGCAGGCCAGCAGGCGGGTCACGTCCATCGCGACGTTGCCGATGCCGACGACCGCGACGTTCTCGCAGGACAGGTCGAACTTCTTGTGGCGGTGGTCGGGGTGGCCGTTGTACCAGCCGACGAACTCCGTCGCCGAGTACGAGCCGCCCAGATCCTCGCCCGGGATCGACATTTTCCGGTCGCTCTCGCAGCCGACCGCGTAGACGACCTGGTCGTAGCGGGTCCGCAGGTCCTCGATCTTGACGTCCCGGCCGAGCATCACGTTGCCGAAGAAGCGCACGCGCGGATCCATGGCCACCTTCTCGTAGACCGCCGTGACGGACTTGATCTTCTGATGGTCCGGAGCCACGCCCCCGCGCGCCAGCCCGAACGGGGTGGGCAGGCGGTCGTAGATGTCCACGCGGACCGTCAGGCCGGGGGCCTTGAGGAGGGCTTCGGCGGCGTAGAAGCCGGAAGGCCCCGCTCCGATGATCGCGACGGTCAGGGGCCTGTCGGTGGTTCCGGGCGTGCTCATGTGGTGATCTCCATTGATTGATTAATCGAACGGCATTCGCGCGCCCTACGGGCGCGAGTCAAATCTTACAACAGAACGCCCGCGACGGCGGCGTCCGTCAGACGTAATCCTTGTATTCCGGCTGATATTGCTGCGACTCGATGAACTTGCGCAGGTCCTTGGGCCGCGCCACGGTCGCCAGGCCGCGCTTGTAGCACACCTCCGCCACATCCTCGGCGATGCGGGCCGAGATCTCCCTCACCTTGGTCAGCGGCGGGAACAGCGCTCCCTTTTCCAGATCGGCCTCGGTGACGAGGTTGGCCAGCGAGCGCGCCGCCGTGGCGAACATCTCGTCGGTGACGCGAGTGGCGCCGACCGCGACGACGCCCAGGCCGACGCCCGGGAAGATGTAGGCGTTGTTGCCCTGTCCCGGCACGAAGGTCTGGCCCTTGTAGACGAACGTGGGGAAAGGGCTGCCGCTGCAGAAGATCGCCCGGCCCTCCGAGATGCCGTAAGCCTGCTCCGCGGAGCATTCGGCGTTGGCGGTGGGGTTGGACAGCGCGAAGATCAGCGGCCGCTTGTTGAGCCGCGACATCTCCTCGATGATCTCCTTCGTGAACTGCTGGGCCTGGCCCGAGACGCCGATGAGCGCCGTGGGCTTGACCGCCTTGACCGCGTCGAGCAAAGTCGGCACCGGCCCGTGGTTATGCTTGTGGGCGTAGGCCTTCTTGTGCTCCTGGAGGTCGGTGCGGCTGCTGTCCACCAGCGACTTGGAGTCCATGAACCAGCAGCGCGCCTTCGCCTGCTCCTTGGTCAAGCCTTCCGCCATCATCGCCCCGACGACGAGGTCGCCGATGCCGATGGCCGCCTCTCCGGCGCCGTGGAACAGGATGACTTCGTCCGTGAGCTTGCGCTTCGTGATGCGGCCCGCGGAATAAAGCCCGGCCAAGGTGACCGAGGCCGTGCCCTGGATGTCGTCGTTGAAGGTGCAGATGTCGTTGCGGTACTTCTCGAGCAGGCGGAACGCGTTGTGGTTGGCGAAGTCCTCGAACTGCAGAAGGGCCTTCGGGAAGACCTCCTGCACGGCTTCGACGAACTCGTGCACGAGGTCGTCGTACTCCTTGCCCTCGATGCGCTTCTCGGGCAGGCCGAGATATAACGGATCTGCAAGCAGGACGGGATTATTAGTGCCCACGTCGAGTGTGATCGGCAAGGTCTGGCCGGGCGGTATGCCGCCGCAGGCCGTGTACAGCGCGAGCTTGCCGACGGGGATGCCCATGCCGCTGGCGCCGAGGTCGCCGAGGCCGAGGATGCGCTGGCCGTCGGTGACGACGATGACGCGCACGTCCTTGCGCGGCCAGTTCTGCAGAACTTCCTTGATGTGGCCCTTCTCGTACTTCGTGATGAACAGGCCGCGCGAGCGGCGGAAAAGGTGAGCGTACAGCTGGCAGCCCTTGCCGACCGTCGGGGTGTAGATGATCGGCATGATCTCGTCGATGTTGTCGATCGTGACCCGGTAGTAGAGCGTCTCGTTGCGGTCGAGCAAGGAGAGCATGTCCACGTACTTCTCGAGCTCGGTGACGCGCTTGCGGATGTTGGCGATGACGCGGACCGCCTGATCCTTGAGCGTGGAGACCCTCGGCGGGAGAAGGCCGAGCAGGCCGAGCTTCTGGCGCTCCTTGTACGTGAACGCCGTCCCCTTGTTGTACAGGGGGTCGTGAAGCAGATCGATCCCGGTCCGGCCGGGATGGTGGGAGTGGTCGACCGTCGCGGACTGGCTGGCAACGAAACCGTTCGCGTGAGAAGGGACCGGCTTGGACGCGCGCTTCGGGGGTTTAGTGGTCACGGCCTTACTTACGCAACGGATTGGCCACGCTCCCCCCGGCCCCGCCGTTACAGAGCGGTCACAAATTCAACATAAAAATACAGCGGTATTCAGTCCTCGCCCTGATCCTTCGTGAAGGCGGGCTGGCCGTCGTATTTGAACAGCTTCTCGACGTGCACCCACAGCACCTGCGTTCCGACGCGCAGCAGAAGCTCGGCGATGTCCTTGTCGGACAAGGTCTCCCCCTGCACGGCGACCTTGAAGCGCAGGCGAGCGAGGTCCACGGGGTCGGATTCGATGTCGTGGACGTTGGGATAGACCTTGGTTCCCCGGCTCGAGATCTGGGCGAGGCGCACGGGCAGCCCCGCGAGGACCTTCTCGAGCGAAGGGCCGAGCACGGCCGGATCGATCGCGGTCGCCACGAAGATGTCGACGCCCATCGGGCGGGTCTCCTTGGCGGTGACCATGACGGCCTCGCGCGAGACATGGGGCATCTCGATGCGTTTGTATTCGCGGCGCGGGAACGACTTCGGCGCGGAGCCGAGGTTTTTGATGATCTCGGCCGTGAACGCTTTGGTGCCCGAGGGTTCGCGGCCGCCGCCGGCCATGTCGGCGGTCAAAACTTTTCCGTCCTCAAGCGTGACTAGCAAAGAGTTTTCAATCGTGTCGGCGGCCTTCATCTCGCCCAGGTGCCGGAGCATCAGCACCGAGCTGCTCAGGAGCGCGGTCGGGTTGGCCATGTCCTTGCCCGCGATCTGGGGCGCCGAGCCGTGGACGGCCTCGAAGATCGAGGCGCCGTCGCCCAGGTTGGCCGACGGGGCGAAGCCGAGCCCGCCGATCAGGGCCGAGGCGAGGTCCGACAGGATGTCGCCGTTCATGTTGGTCATGACCAGGACGTCGAATTGCTCGGGTCTCATGACCAGCTGATGGGCGCAGTTGTCGACGATCTGGTGCTCGGCGTGGATCTCCGGGTAGTCCTTGGCGACGTCTTCAAACACGCGTTTGAATAATCCTTCGGTGAACTTCAGGATGTTCGCTTTTGTGGCGCACGTTACTTTTTTCCGTCCCTCAGCACGGGCCAATTCGAACGCCAGACGACAAATCTTTTCCGATCCTTTCCTCGTTATGATCTTCAGCGCCTGCGCGACGCCCGGCGTCTGCATGTACTCGATGCCGGCGTACAGATCCTCGACGTTCTCTCGCACGACGACGAAATCGATGCCGCGGCCCGAGTAGGGCGTGCGGATTCCGGGCAGCTCGCGCACGGGGCGTATGTTGCCGTAGGTCTCGAAGAACTTCCGCAGCGTGACGTTGGCGCTTTTCTCGCCGAAGCCGATCGGCGTCTCGAGCGGGCCCTTGAGAGCGCAGCGCGTGCGGCGGATGGACTCGATCGTGTCGGGCAAAACGCCCGAGGCGACGCCGTTCTTGAAGACGCGGGCGCCGGCGTGGCGCACCTCCCAGACGATGTTCACTTCGGCGGCGGCGAGCACGGCTTGGACGGCGGCGACGACCTCGGGGCCGATGCCGTCTCCGGGGATGAGGGTGATCGGGTGTTGGGAGCTTTTCGGGGACATTGTCCCTGTATTTTACTCGATTCGGAGCGCCGCGCCTTTGGAGGGCGGCAGGAAGGCGGACACGGCCTCGCCGCGCGTCGCGGGCATGAGCGACACGACGACGCGCTCGG
>JAQTNG010000130.1 GCA_028714015.1 Elusimicrobiota bacterium
GTGGCCTCCGAGACGCTGGCTCTCTACCGCGGATTGCTGAAGGCGTCCGCATGAAATCCGTCCTGGTCACGGGCGGGACGGGCTTCGTGGGCAGAGCGGTGCTTCCGGCGCTGCTGAAATCCGGCTGGGGCGTCGTCGCGTCCGTGCGCCGCGAAGCGGATTTTTCCCGCGTCCCGAAGGGCGCCCGCGCCGTCGCCGTGGGCGACCTGTCCCCGGCCACGGACTGGTCCGCGGCTCTGGACGGGGTCTCGGCCGTCGTCCATCTGGCGGCGCGCGCCCATCGCCTCGAGGACGGCGCCGCCCAGGCGGGCGAATACCGGCGCGTGAACGCGGAGGCCACGGCGGCCCTCGCCGCCGCCGCCGCGCGCGCCGGGGCCAAGCGGTTCGTCTTCCTCAGCTCGGTGAAGGCCGCCGGCGAAAGCACGGAGCCCGGCCGCCCCTGGGATGAGCGCTCCCCGTGCGCGCCTCCGGACGCCTACGGCGAAAGCAAGCTCGAGGCCGAGCGCGCGCTGGCCGCGACCTCCGGCCTTTCCTCCTGCTCCCTGCGCGCGCCGCTCGTCTACGGCCCGGGCGTGAAGGCCAACTTCCTGCGCCTCCTCTCGGCGGTCCAGCGCGGCGTCCCGCTTCCGTTCGGCTCGGTGGACAACCGCCGCAGCCTGCTGTACTCCGGCAATCTCGCCGACGCCGTCGCGCTCGCGCTCGAGACGCCCGCGGCCGAGGGGGCATTTTTCATCCGCGACGGCGAGGATCTGTCCACGGCGGAGCTCGTCCGCCGCATGGGCCGGGCCCTCGGGCGGCCCGCGCGGCTTCTGAGCGTGCCGCCCGCCCTGCTGCGCGCGGGGGCGGGTCTTCTCGGCCGCGGCGGCGACGCGGAGCGCCTGCTCGGCGACCTCGCGGTGGACGACGCGCGGCTGCGGGCCGCGCTGTCCTGGCGGCCGCCCTTCACCGTCGACGAAGGGCTGGCCGCGACCGCGGAATGGTATATTAAAGAACGGCTGACACAGTGATCAAGCGCGCCTTCGACTTCGCCGTCTCGCTCGCGGCGCTGGCGTTTCTCTCGCCCGTCCTTCTCGCGGTCGCCCTGCTCGTGAAGCTGACCTCGAAGGGGCCGGCGCTGTACTGGTCCGACCGCGTCGGGCGCGGCAACGCGCTCTTCGCGATGCCCAAGTTCCGCACGATGCGCGTGGACACGCCCGTCGTCGCGACGCACCTGCTCGCGGGCGCGGGCTCCTACCTCACGCCGGTCGGCGGCTTCCTGCGGCGCTCGAGCCTCGACGAGCTGCCCCAGCTGTGGTGCGTTTTGCGCGGCGACATGAGCCTCGTGGGGCCGCGGCCCGCGCTGTACAACCAGGACGACCTCATCCGTCTGCGCACGGCGAAGGGCGTCCAGGCCCTGACGCCGGGCGTGACCGGCTGGGCGCAGGTCAACGGGCGCGACGAGCTCCCGATTCCGGCCAAGGTCGCCTTCGACGCGGAGTATCTCGAGCGCCGCGGGTTCGGGTTCGACCTTCTCATCCTCTGGCGGACCGCGCTCAAGGTCGCGGCGGCCGAGGGGGTCAAGCACTGATGGAATTCGCCCTCGTCTCCGACTGGAAGAAGCACCCCTGCGAGGAGGCCCAGCTCGAGGAGATCTTCGCCAAGGAATTCTCGGCCCTCGGACACCGCGTGCATTTCGCCGCCTTCATCCCCGGGCTTCCGGAGCTGGAGCGCCGCGAGACCTGGCACGGCCAGCCTCTGACCTTGTTCCGCCGGGAGGCGGGCACGGTCAAGCCCCTGCGCCGTTGGCTGACGGAGCTCCTCAAGAACAGGCCGCTCGACTTCGTGCAGGTGCGCAACGATCCCGGCTTCGCCCTGTCGGCGGCGCAGCTCGCGCGCGGCGCGGGCAAGCCGTTCGTCTATCATCTGTCCATCCTCAACGGCCCGGCGCTGATCGACGAGGCCCGGGAGGTGTCCCTGGCGCGCCGTCCGTTCCAGCTCCTCAAGGGCCTCGTCGGCGGGGCGCTCGTGGACCGCGTCGCGATGACCTGCGACCTGCTCCTTCCCATCAGCGCCGCGATGGCCGGGCACTACCGGGCCATGGGGCGCAAAGGTCCGATCGAGGCCCTGCCCATGGGCTGCCGGGAGGCGTCGGCGGAGCCGGCTCCGCCCCCGAGGGATTTCGTCGAGGCGCTGTACGTCGGCGAGATGGATCGCGCGCGGCGCCTCGATTTCCTCCTGCGGGCGCTGGCGCGGGCCCGCCGCGAGGAGCCCCGCCTGCGCCTGGCTTTCCTGGGCCCGGCGCGGCGCCCGGCGGCGCTCGAATTCCTGCGCGGGCAGGTCCGCGCGCTCGGGCTTTCCGGCGCGGTCTCCTTCGAGGCGCCCGTGCCCCGCGACGCGGTGCGCGCGCGCATGGCTCGCGCCGACTTCGGGGTCTCTCCGGTCCCGCCGACCTCGTACTTTCGCTTGAGCTCGCCGACGAAGCTCATGGAGAGCCTCGGCGCGGGCCGGCCCATGGTCGCCAACGACATCCCGGATCAGGCTCTCGTGCTGGCCGAGTCGGGCGGGGGAATCTGCGTGCCCTACGAGGAAGAGCCTTTCGCGCGCGCCATGGTCGAGCTCGCGCGGGACCCCGCGCGCCGCGCCGACATGGGGCGCAAGGGCGCTTCGTACATGGCGCGCGAGCGCGATTACGCGGTCCTGGCCCGGCGTCTGGAAGCCGCCTACCGGAGGCTTCTCGCGTGAGGCCCGCCTTCATCGTCAGCCTCGACTGCGAAGGCAAGTGGGGGATGGCCGACCATCTCGAGGGCGCGCACGCGCGGCTGGGCTCGGCCGAGCTCGCCGCGGCCTACGAAAAGCTCTGCGCGCTGTTCGACCGCCGCGGCGTCAAGGCGACCTTCGCCTTCGTCGGCGCGTTCACGATGTCGGAGGACGAGGTCCGCTCGCGGCTCTCGCTGTTCTCGGACGTCGGCCCGCGGACGAAGGCCTGGCTCGCGCCTTTCATGACCGACCTGAGCGCGGGGCGCACGGACGGGTGGCTGGCGCCCGCGGCCCTGGCCGCCGTCGCGCGCTCCGGCGCGCACGAGATCGGCTCCCACGGCTTCTCCCATCTTCCCCTGGTCGAGGGGGAGATCGACCTCGCCGAGTTCCGCCGCGAGTTCGCGAGCGTTCGCGCGCTCGACGCTTTCTCCCGGCAAAAGGACGGGCTGACCTTGGTGTACCCTCGCGACCAGGTCGGCTTCGAGGACCGCCTCGCCGAGGCCGGCTTTATAGGCTACCGGGAGTCGATGGCGGCCCGCAAGGGCGAGCGGGCCTCGAGCCGGCGGCACCTGATCGACGAGATTCATCCCTTCCCGCGGGCCCAGGCGCATCCGGCGGCGGGAAGCGGCGTCACCGTCATCCCGGGCGGACGCTTCCTGAACTGGCGCTCCGGGCCGAGGGCCCTCATCCCCGCCGCCTGGACCGTCCGCGGCTGGCGCAAGACCTTCGAGGACGCGGTCCGCGCCGGCGGTGTCGCCCATCTCTGGTCCCATCCCCACAACTTCGTCACGGGCCGGGACATGTACGAGCTCCTGGACGCGGTCCTCGCGGCCGCCGCGCCCCTGATCCGCTCCGGGGCCCTTTGGAATCCCACGATGAAGGAGTACGCCTTGGCGCGAAAGGCCTAGGCCTTTCGGTCCCTCGCGGGCGGGCCCGTAAGGCCCTTGGTGCGGGGCGGCCGGCGCCTTACCCTATAAGCATGACCCATCAATCCCTTCTGAAAATCTATTCTACGCCCGAGATGACCGAAAATGGCGTCGTGTCCCGCCGCCGCCTCGCCGTCGTGCTCGGCGACCTCCTGGTGGTCCTCGCGGCCTACACGACCGCCTATCTTCTGCGCTTCGATTTCGCCTGGGAAGGCTATTACTCCGCGGTCTTCATCAAGACGACGCCCGCGGTCATGCTCAGCTACCTGATGGCCTCGTATTACTTCGGCCTCAACCGCGGCCTGCGCCACTACGCGAGCTTCGGAGACATCCTCAACGTGGCCAAGGCGGCGGCCTGCGCCGGCATGTTCCAGGCGGCGTTCATCATGTTCATCACGCAGGGACGCTTTCCGCGCTCGATCCTGCTGATGGCGCCCATGCTCACCCTCGGCGGCGTCGCCATGGTCCATGCCTGCGTCCGCTACGCCAAGGAATTCTGGCAGGGCCGCGGAACGTCCGATCTGCCGGTGCGCACCGCCGTCATCGTCGGCGCCGGCGACCTGGGCGAGCTGGTCTACCGCCAGATGCGCACCGAGGAGGACGTCAATTACCGGATCGTGGCCTTCTTCGACGAGGACGCCGAGAAGTGGGGCATGCGCCTGCACGGCGTGCAGGTCGCCGGCGGCGCCTCCAAGCTCGCCGCCTTCCTCGGCCGGACCCCGGTGGACGAGGTCGTCGTCGCCGTGTCGAGCGCCCGCGGCCAGTCCGTCTCCGCGGTCGCCGAGGCGCTGCGCGAGCTCGCCAAGCGCCCCGTCATCCGGATCGCGCCGAGCCTCGACGAGATGCTCCGCTCGCCTTCCGCCGGGGCCAACCCGCGCAAGGTCCAGCCCGCCGACCTGCTCAACCGCAAGGAAGTCCGCCTCGACCTCGCCCGCATCGCGCGCTCCATCGAAGGCAAGACCGTGCTCGTGACCGGCGCGGGCGGGACCATCGGCGGCGAGCTCTGCCGCCAGGCCATCGCCTACCGGCCCCGGACCATCGTGCTCATCGAGAACCACGCGACCGCCCTTTTCTACCGGGAGAAGGAGCTGCGCGAGAAGATGCCGTCCGTGACGGTCGTCCCCGTCCTCGGCAACGTGCGCGACCAGAACCTGCTCGACCGCGTCTTCCGCGAGCACAAGCCCCAGGTCGTCTTCCACGCGGCCGCCCACAAGCACGTCCTGCAGCTCGAGTCCAACGTGCAGGAGGGCGTCAGCAACAACACGCTCGGCACCTACCATCTCGCCGCGGCGGCCGACAAGCACGGCGTCGAGGTCTTCCTGCTGATCTCGACCGACAAGGCCGTGCGCCCCTCCTGCGTGAGGGGGGCCACCAAGCGCGCCGCCGAGATCGTGGTGACCGACTTCGCCCGCCGCTCCAAGACCCGCTTCGTGGCCGTGCGCTTCGGCAACGTCCTCGGCAGCTCCGGCTCGGTCCTGAAGATCTTCCAGGAGCAGATCGAGCTCGGCCGCCCGATCACGATCACGCACCCCGACGTCACGCGCTTCTTCATGACCGTCGAGGAAGCCGTCGGCCTCGTCCTTCAGACCGGCGCGATGGCCAAGGGCGGGGAGGTCTTCGTCCTCAAGATGGGCGAGCCGGTCCGCATCATGGACATGGCGCGCAACCTCATCCTCTTGAGCGGCCTGGAGCCGGGCCGCGACGTCGAGATCCGCATCACCGGCCTGAAGACCGGCGAGAAGATGGCGGAGGAGCTCGTCGAGGATCCCGCCGGCGAGGAGCAGTCGGAGCACCCGGAGATCATGGTGCTGCGCTCCGAGAACGGCCGCGTCGAGAATCTCGCGGAGAAGGTCCTCGAGCTCGAGCTCGCCAGCCGCGGCACGGACAAGGCCCTGATGATGCGCCGGCTCTCGGAGTTCGTGCCGACCTTCACGGCCGACGCCGCGCACGGCGACTTCGCCGAGATCGGCGACCTCTAGCGCGCGTCGAGGGGCGGCGCTCCCTTCAGCGTCCACACGAAGCGCCGCGCCGCGCCGAGCGCCCGGTACAGCGGGGCGCCGCCGTAGGCGAGCATCAGCCAGGCCCAGTCCTTGGGCTTGGCCCGCCCCGAGCGGACGACCTTCCAAAGGGACTCGCGCGCGCGGTCGCCGCGCTTCGAGGGAATCATCCGGATGCCGATGGCCCGCCAGTGGGGCACGAGCATCTCGGGATCGCCGCCGAGATCCGCGGCGTGCTTGTCGAGCAGGGCCCGGTGCGCCTCGTACATCGCGTCGAGGTTGCGCGATACGCCCCGGGAGTCGTCGAACAGCCGCGTGAAGCGGCCGGGGATGAACTGGAGGCGCCAGCGCTTGGCCAGGCGGATGAAGAACTCCAGGTCCTCCCAGCAGCGGAAGGACTGGTCGAAGCCGCCGAGCTCGCGGAACGCCTTCGTGCGGATCAGGGTCGCCTGCGGGTAGATGCCCGACACGCCCATCGCCAGCGCCCGCCGATAGCGGTCCTTCTCGTCCGCCTCGAACGCCGGCGAGTCGAGGCCCTGGACGAGGCCGTTCTCGTGGATGCGGACCAGGGAGGAGTAGCCCATCGCGACGTCCTCGGGCAGGCGCGCCATGGCGCCGACCTGAACGGCGAGCTTCTCCGGCAGCCAGTCGTCGCCGGTGTCGTTGAAGGCGATCAGCTCGCCCCGGGCGAGGCTCACGCCGTGGTTGCGCGCGGCCGCCGCGCTGTGCGGGGGGCCTTTGCGCTCGTAGCGTATCCGCGGATCGGCGAACGCGCGCACCACGCTCTCCGTCGCGTCCGTCGAGCCGTCGTCCACGACGATGAGCTCGAAGTTCCGGTAGGTCTGAGCGAGGACGCTGGCCAGGGTGCGCGGCAGCAGGTCGGCGCGGTCGCGGGTGGGGACGATGACGCTGACGAGGATGTCGGGCTCCGGGACCGGCGCGAACCCCCGTTGGAGCAGGGCCTCGAGCGATTCCTTGAGAACCGCCAGGCAGCGCTTGAAGACTTCCTCGGTGCCGCCCATCGGGTCGTCCACGTCGAGCTCTCCGAAGCCGGCCAGCTCACGGAGAAGCCGCGTCTTCCGGCCGAATTCCGGATACACCTCGGACAGGCGCTCGCGGTGGGCGCGCGTCATGACGAGCACGAGGTCCGCCCAGCGCAGATGGTCGCGCGTCACGAGCTGCGGCGCGTGCTTGAACGGCGGCGCGCCCTCGGCCGCGAGCAGGCGCCGGGCGTGGTCCGGGACCTCGTACCAGCTCTCGGCCGCGGTGCCGCACGAGCGGACCTCGAGGCCGAGGCCGCGCTCCTGCGACCAGTGGGCGAGGATGCGCTCGGCCATCGCGGAGCGGCAGATGTTGCCCGTGCAGACGAACAGGATGCGGCGCGGGGCCTCGGTCATTCGATTTATTATAGCGGATGAAAAGCGTACAATCCGGCCATGCACGGCCTAAAAAGCCCGGCCCTTCCCCGAGTAAACGGCGTGTTGACGGGAGGCGGCCGCGGGGGCATACTCCGGGCGTGAGCGTCCCGAACGCCTCGTGATCAAGGTCGCCTACCTCTCGTTCGACTCCAACCTGTTCGGCTCCGAGCGATCCATGCTCGCGGTCATGAGCCGGCTCGACCGCAAGACGTTCTCGCCGTGCCTGGTGATGACCGCGGAAGGCCCCCTGGCGGAAGCCGCGAGGGCCTTGGGATTCGAGGTGTACCTCTTCCCCTGGCTGGCGGGCCCTTTCGGCGGGAATCCGTTTCAGGTCGGGGCGGCCGCGCTGAGGCTGGCCTGCTTTTTGCGCCGCAACCGCATCGGGATCGCCAAGCTCAACCGCCTCAGCTTCGGCCACCTGGCGGTGCTGAACCTCGCGGCGGCCCTCGCGCGCTGCAAGACGGTCGTGGCCGTGCGGATGCCGGGCTCTCCGATTTCCGCCTTCCAGAAGCTGACGCTCCTCGGCACGGACCTCGTCCTGTCGGTCGCCGAGAGCTCGGTGGCGCCCTGGCGGACGGGCTGGTTTCCCGCCGCCCTGCGCCGCCGCATCCACGTCGTTCCGAGCGGCCGCGACATCGCGAAGCTCAAGAGCGTGGAGCGCGACCGCGGGGTTCTCCGGGCGCTGGGCATCCCGGACGGAGCGCCGGTCGCGGGCATGGTCGCGGCGATTCTGCCCGACAAGCGCCAAGATCTTTTTCTTCGCGCCGCCGAGGCCGTCCTGCGCGAGGTTCCCGACGCCTGGTTCGTGCTGGTGGGCGGGAGCCTGGACGGCCTTCCTTCCCCGTATCAGGACTCGCTCCAGGACTTTCTGAAGGGCAAGCCTCTGGGAGGGCGGGTCGTCTTCACCGGGTATCGGAACGACGCCATCGCCCTGATCAAGAACTTCGACGCGCTCGTCCTGCCCAGCGAGCGCGAGGGAATCGGAGGCGTGCTCATCGAGGCCATGGCCCTGGGCGCGCCGATCGTGGCGCACCGCGTGGGGGGCATCCCGGAAATCGTCGAGGACGGCGCGACCGGGCTGTTGATCGACCGCCAGGAGCCGGGGCTCTACGCCGCCGCGATGGTGAGGCTCCTGCGCGAACCCGGCCTGGCCGCGCGCCTGCGCGCCTCGGCCTTCGTCGCCGCGGACCGCTTCGACGCCGCCGCCCGGCGCACCGGGCAGTTCTTCCAGTCCCTGTCGCCGAAAAAAATCCGTTTTGCCTGCATCTCGTTCGACTCGAATCTGTTCGGCTCCGAGCGCTCCATGCTCGACACCTTGGGCAACCTGGACCGGGCCCGGTTCGAGCCGTGCCTGATCGCGATCCATCCGGGCCCGCTGATCGCCGCCGCCCGCGCCCGGGGCATCGAGGTCGTTCTTTTTCCATGGCTGGCGGGGCCGTTCGGCGCGCGGCCCGTGCGGCTCATCGCGGCCGCGGCGAGGCTCACGCTCTGGCTGCGCCGCCGCGGGATCAAGATCGCGGAGCTCAACCGCCTCAGCTTCGGCCATCTGGCGGTGCTGAACCTGTCCGCCCAGCTCGCGGGCTGCCGGACGGTCGTGCGCGTGCGCATGCCCGGCGCGAGCCTGAGCGTCTGCCAGAAGCTGGTGCTGCGCTGGGCCGATCTCGTCATCTCCGTGAGCGCGGGCACCGTCTCGCCCTGGAAGGCGGGCTGGTCGCCGAGGGCCCTGGCGCCGCGGCTGCTCGTCGTGCCCGACAGCCGCGACATCGGGGCGCTGAAGAGCCTGCCGCCCGACCGCGGGGTGATGCGGGCCTTGGGTATTCCGGACGGGGCGCCGGTGGTCGGCATCGTCGCGGCCCTCGTCGCGAACAAGCGCCAGGACCTGTTTCTGGCGGCGGCCGAGGCCGTTCTCCGGCGTATTCCCGACGCCTGGTTCGTCGTCGTCGGCGGCCCCCTCAAGGAAAGCCGGAAGGAGTATCTGGATTCCCTTCCTGGATTTTTGGAGGGCAAGCCTCTCCAGAGCCGGGTCGTCTTCACCGGCCTTTGCGACGACGCTCCGGCGCTGATGAAGAACTTCTCCCTGCTCATTCTGCCCAGCGATCGCGAGGCGTTCGGCGGCGTGCTCATCGAGGCGATGGCCTTGGGCGTGCCGGTCATCGCGCACCGCGTGGACGGGATGCCCGAGGTCGTCGCCCACGGCGTGAACGGCCTTTTGATCGACCGTCAGGATCCGGAGCTCTACGCCGAAGCGGCGATCCAAGTGCTCTCCGACGCGGGGCTG
>JAQTNG010000131.1 GCA_028714015.1 Elusimicrobiota bacterium
GCGTCAGCGGGTTGGAGCCCGTGTAGGGAATTCCCAGGCAGTCCAGGATGGCCGCCGCATGGGGTTCCAGCAGGGACGAGTTGTTGATGCGCTCGCAGACGTTGAAGATCATGTCGACGTTCGCGTTGGCGATTTTCTCGAACGGCAGCGGGGTCTCGTTCATGTCGAAGAACGTGACTTTGTGACCCTTGCTCTCGACCGCCTTCTGGATGTTGCGGCCGACCGAGGTGAGGTCGGAGTGGACCGCGCCCTCCTCGCTGCCCTCGGCGTCGAAGATGTTGCAGAGGATGCCGACGTGCAGCGACTTCTTGTCGAAGCCGGTGCCGCGGACCTTCTCGATGCGCGCCGACTGAAGGATGCGGCGGCGCGAGACCTGCGCGGCGCCGAAGCGGTTCTTGCGGCGGGTCTTGCCGAGCGAGGAAGTCGAGTCGAAGCGCACGATGTTGATGGACACCTGGTGGAGCGCCTCGTCGAGGTTCTCCTCGGCCTCGGCGTAGGTGTCGCCGCGGCCGACGACCCAGCCGATCGTCTCGAAGCCCTCCGGCGGCACGAGCACGGCGTCGCCGGGCTCCTTCTGCACCTCGATCTCGTGGACCTTCAGGGGGTCGGCCTTCTCGAGCGGGAGCTTGACGCCGGTGACGACGCCGGAGTGCTCCGGGATCAGGTACTTGCCGACGAGGTGGCAGCGGGGGTCCTTGAGGCGCTTCGGGTGGCAGGGCAGGCCGATCGCGATGCGCGCGGCCTCCTCGATGACGTCCACTTCCCAGATCGTCTTGATCCAGTCGTGGAGATAGTCGCCGCCCATGCGCGCGTTGATCTCGACGAGCTTGGGGCCGGCGGGCGTGATCTTCGCCTCGAGGTGCAAAGCGCCGTTGGTCAGGCCCAGGGTCTTCACGACCTCCTTGGCCATCTTCAGGGTGTCGGAGAGGTCCTTGTCCTCGTGGCGCGACGGCATCGCGTCGCCGGTCTCGACGAAGAAGGGCTCCTTGGTGGGGAAGTTGTCGTTGAAGGCATGAAATTTGACTTCGCCGTTCTGGACCAACAGATCCACGTCGATCTCGGCCCCGTCCATGAATTCTTCCGCCAAAATATCCGTGCCGTATTTATAAATTGGATCGAACGCCGGCGTCATGTTGGTCTTGATGTAGTCGAGAGCTTTTTTCGCCTCGTCGAGGCTGTCGAGCTTGACGACGAACTGCGACTTCACGCCCCACGCCGGCTTCAGGACGAGGGGAAACCCGAGGCGCGCCGCGGCCTTCTCGAGGTCGGTGTGGCTCTTGATGAGCGCCCAGGCGGGCTGATACTTGCCGAGCTTGGCGTTCTCGAGCGTCTGGCGTGTCAGGTATTTGTTCCGGGCGTTGAGGGCGGCCTGCGGCGTGTGGCCGATCCAGCCGAAGCGCGCGGCGAGCGTGGCGCACAGCGGCACCGCGTTCTCCCAAAAGGTGATGACGCCGTCGATCTTCTGCGTCTTGACGAGCTCCTCGACCTTGGCCATGCACGCGACCTCGTCGAGCGGGTCGCACTCGACGAACCCGTCGGTGAGCTTGGTGACCCAGTTCTCCTCGGAGGACATGAGGATCATCTTCGAGCCCAGCTCCTTGAGGCGCTGGTAGATGAACTTCTTCTTCGGGTTTGGCGAAGAGATGACGAGCAGGGTTTTATTCTTGAGGTCGGCGGAGGAATCGGCGACGGCGGGCTCGGCGTGGTTCATGGACTATAGTGTAAAGCTTTCTCCGTCGGGAATCAAACGCCCGGGCCCGGCCGGACTCGTGAAGGCGCGCGATATCGGCTACAATCTGGGAATCAAGACTCCGGATCTGAATCTCGTCGGCCTTTCCGCGCCGCTGCGGCACGCCCTTCAGGCGCTCGCGATCGTGGCCGCGCGCCCGGGGAAGTCGCTGGAGCTGACGGGGATCGCGCGCCGCTTCTCCCTGCCGGAGGCCGCCCTCGCCAAGAGCTTCCAGAGCCTGGTCCGCGCGGGCGTGCTGACTTCCCGGCGCGGCCCGAACGGAGGCTATCGCCTGGACCGGCCGGCGAGCGAGGTCACGCTCGCGGAGGTGATTTCGGCGCTCGGCGGCAGCGACCGGCGTCACGGCCGCTGCCTGCTCGAGGAGCGCGCCTGCTCCGCCGGCGGCGCGTGCGCGTTGCACGCCGCGGCCGTCGAGGCCGACGAGCGGATGCGGTCGGCGCTGCGCACCCTGACCTTGGCCGACCTTAAAATACCGCGGCGCGCGAGCCGGCCCTCGAAGGCCGGCCCGCGCGCCGCGTAGACCTTAAACGAGTTCCGGCACGCCGCGGTCGGGGACGGCTTCCGCGGCCTTCTCCTCGGCGAACGAGTGGCCGGTGGCCAGCCCGATCATGAAGAGGACCAGCGCGGCCGCGCCGAGCGCGAACACGGTGTCCCCGGGCACGCGCAGCCACTTCAGCGTCGTCATCAGGGGCGTCTGCAGGAACTCGGGGCTGCGGGCGTACCAGTAGCCCTTCTCGATCGACGCGGCGGTCTGGAAGAGGCCGATGGGCAGCAGGCTCATGAGGCACATCGCGAGCAGCCCGCCGTTCATGCCCCAGAACGCGGCCGAGATCATCCCGTCCTTCCAGCGCCGCCCGACGGTCGCCGCGCGCAGGCAGAACAGCATCAGGCCGATGCCGAGCATGCCGTAGACGCCGAACAGCGCCGCATGGCCGTGCAGCGGCGTCGTGTTGAGTCCCTGCATGTAATAGAGCGCGGCCGGCGGATTGATCATGAAGCCGAACAGGCCCGCGCCGACCATGTTCCAGAACGCGACGGCGACGAAGAACAGGATCGGCCAGCGGTAGTCGCTCACCCACGGAGCCGAGCGCGAGACGTGGATGTGGTCCCACGCCTCGTAGCCCATCAAGGCCAGCGGGACGACCTCGAGCGCGCTGAACACCGAGCCCAGGGCGATCGCCACCGTGGGCGTGCCTGAGAAATACAGGTGGTGCAGCGTGCCGATGATGCCCCCGGCCAGGTAGATCGTCGCGGCGAGCAAGGTCGCCTCCGCGGCCTTGGCGTCGTCGACGAGGCCCATCTTGGAGAACAGGAAGGCGATCACGACGGTCGCGAACACCTCGAAGAAGCCCTCGACCCACAGGTGCACGACCCACCAGCGCCAGTACTCGACGACGCTCAGGTGGGTGTGCTGGCCCCACGCGAGCCCCGCGCCGTAGAAGCCCGCGATCGCGATCGCGGAGACGAGGAACAGGCCGAGCAGCTTCGACGTTTCGGGCTTCGCCTCGACGAGAGGCGGGATCACGCAGCGGCCGACGAGCGCCAGCCAGATCAGCAGGCCCGCGAACAGGCCGGCCTGCCAGACGCGTCCGAGCTCGACGTACTCGTAGCCCTGGTGGCCCCAGTAGAACCAGTTGTTGCCCGTGAACTTATGGAACACGCTCATCCACTCGCCGGCGAGCGAGCCGACGACGATGACGACGAGCGCGCCGAGCAGGACGCCGACGCCGAGGGCCTGGCCCTTCGGCTCGCGGCCGAGTATGATCGGCGCGATGAACAATCCCGCGGCGAGCCAGCTCGTCGCGATCCAGAACAGGCCGAGCTGGATGTGCCAGGTGCGCGTCACGACGTAGGGCAGCCAGCGCCCGAGCGGGACGCCGTAAAACCCGTCCCCCTCGACGCCGTAATGGGCGGTGATGATGCCGACGCTGATCTGGACGAGGATGAGGGCGGCGACCGTGGCGAAGTACGGGAGCGTCATCTTCTGCGAGGCGGTCAGCTTGAGGCCGAGAAGCGGATCCTTGGCGGGGACGGCCGCCTTGACGCGGCCGTAGTCGGAGCCCGCGTAAAACCAGACCATCGCGCAGATTCCGGCGAGCAGAAGGATGATGCTGATGCCGGTCCAGAACATCGCGGCGCCGGTGGGGCGGTTGCCGATCAGAGGCTCGTGCGGCCAGTTGTTCGTGTAGGTGCTGACGCTGCCGGGCCGGTTCGTCGACGCGGCCCAGGAGGTCCAGAAGAAGAACGCGGCCATCTTCGCGGCCTTGTCCGGATCGGTCAAGGCGCCCTTGGGGATCGCGTAGGCGGCGCGGCCGTTGGCGAAGACGTCGCCGTAATGCGCGAGGTTGGAGCGGAACGCCGCCGCGCGCGCCGAGGACACGGTCAGCCGCCCGGTCGCCGCGTCGTAGCCGTTGGTCTTGTAGAGCGTTTCCAGGCGCTGGCGCAGGGCCGCCCGGCGCTCGGCCGGGAGGGCCTCGTACGACTCGGCCTTTTCCGACTTGGCCCAGGCGTCGAGGACGAACGTGAGCTCGCGGTGCAGCCAGTCCGCCGTCCAGTCGGGCGCGACATAGGCGCCGTGGCCCCAGACCGAGCCGACCTGCATGCCGCCGAGCGCGCGCCAGACGTCCTGGCCTTCCATGATCGCGCCGTCGGCGAAGAGGGGCGCGCCGGCCTCGTCGACGACCTGAGCGGGGATCGGCGGCTTGTGCTGGTAGATTTCCGTGCCGACCCATCCGAGAACGGCGAACGACGCGACGATCACGACGGCGAAACCGGCCCAAAGCTTCTTCATCTGTATGCTCCTTAGTCGACGGCTTATGCTAGCACTACCGCAACATAAATGCCAGATATTAATATCCGGAATTATGCGAGGGGCCCACGCCCCTAGGACCAAAGGCCCTTCCGGCGCGGAATGATTCCCGGCATCCTTAAAGGGATGCCGAACACACGTTCCGCGAAAACGCTGGCCTTGATCGGGGCCGCCGCCCTGGCCCTCTCCGTCGGTCTGATGGCCCGGAGCTCGGTCAAGACCCCCGGTATTCCCGCCGAGGAGATGCGCGACGCCGTCGCGGCGCCGGTCTCCCCCGCCATGCTCGGAGGCGCGCGCGTCGTCCAGCCGAACACGGGCTACTTCGCGAGCCCCGCCGGACGCCGGGCCGAAGCCGAGCGCGCGTTGATGTCCTCGCGGATGACCAAGGTCTCCAAGGCGATGCAGGCTCGCGCGGCTAAGCTGCGCCGCGAAGCCGCGCGGGAACGCGCCCTCGCCGTTTCCGCTCAATAATCCTTTACACAGGCGTGACCCCGCCGCGCTGGCTCTCCCCCGGGCCCATGGCTATTCTCTCCTAGCGGCCGGACCTCTTCGGCCGGGAGGGGCTTATGATCAAGGAACTCGATTATCCCTCGTATGCGAACGCGGGGAGCTTTCAGCGTATTTCATGGGGCGCGGTTTTCGCGGGCGCGCTCACCAGTCTGGCCGTGCTCGCGGCCATGACCTCGCTCGGCGCCGGCTTCGGCTTGGTCTCCGGGCCGACGGGGCGGGGGCTGTCGATCAGCTTCGCAACGGAAAGCGCCGTCTGGCTTCTGCTCTCGGGCGTGATCTCGTCCTACGCGGGGGGCTGGATGGCCGGCCGCCTGACGGGCATCGCGCGCGTCAGCGAGAGCGTGATCCACGGCGTCGCGGCCTGGAGCGCGGCGACGGTGGCGCTCGCCTTCGTCTTCAGCCCGGCGTTCATCGGCGGGCTCGGCTGGACCGGCGGCATGGCGCTGGGGGGGAGCCATCCGGCGTTCGGGGGCGTGATCTTCGACCGTCTGGCGGCGGCGACGGCGGCCGGCGAGCTGGGGATCCTGGGCCGGTTCGCCTTCCTGTCTCTCGTCTGCAACGCCGCGGCCTCGGCCTACGGCGCGCGCGGGGGGACGCGGGTGCTGCGGCCGATTCCGATGGCCGAGATTCGCCGGGAGCACGTCGGCGTTTAGGGCCTCTCGTCTTGCGGAAGCCCCCGGCGAGCCAAGCCGGGGGCTTTCCTTTTATTGGCGGTTATTAGTAGAGGGGCTTCAGCTTCGCGAGGCCCGCCTCGAGCCGGGCCTGGAATTTTCCGTCGAGGACGTCGGCGCAGACGGCGTAGCGGATCAAAGGCTCCGGACTCCCCGTCTCGCTCGTCGAGGAGAAGTGGACGCCCACGATCCCGGTTTCGGCGATCACGGCGCGGTTGAAGGCCTCGTGGCGCCCCTCGAGCGGAAGCTCCCGTCCGAAAGCGGATCGGGGGGCGTGCCACAGCGTGAAAAACCCGGCCTCGGTGGAACAGGCGGGTCTCAAGCCCGCGGCCTTGAGCCTCGGGATCAGGTAGGCGAGGCGATTTTCGTACAGGCCGCGGATCTCGTCGAGGGCCCGGCGCGCCGCGGCGGGGTCGCTCAGGAATTCGCCGTACGCGGCCATGACGCCCGGGACGGGGCCGGAGTCGGTGTTTCCTTTGACCAAGGCGAAGTCTTCCACGAAATCCTTCGAGCCGACGAGCGCGCCGAGGCGCGCGCCGGGATCGTTGTAGGACTTGCTCACCGAGTACAGCTCGAGCCACTCGAGCTCGGGGAAGTCCTTCGCGACCGACGCCAAGGTCGCGTGCGTTCCGGCCGCGGCGAGCCCGGCGTAGGCGCCGTCGTTGACGAGACGCATCCTCTTCTCGATGCAGAGGGCGATGAGCTCCTTCCAGTCGGCCGCCGACGCGCCGACGGCCGCCGGGTTTCCCGGCCGTATGACGAAGACGAGGTCGGCGCGGTCGGCGCCGTCTTTCTTGAGCGCGTCTTTCAGACGGGCGACGTTCAGCCGCATGTTGTCCGAGCTCGCCAGCGGCCACACGGTGCGCCGGGCTCCGAGATAGGAGCCGCTCCAGGTGCCGATCACGTCGTAGGCGGGCAGGTTCGAGGCGACGCGAAACGAATCTCTCCGGGACTTGTCCGGAAGATGGAGCCCGCAGGCGAGGGGGATCATGGCGCTCGCGGTCTTGATGCCCGCGATGGGCAGGGCGCGCAGCCCGGTGTGAGCGGAAACATCGAGGCCGCCGTGTATTAAGACCATCTTCTCGGCGAAGCCGAGAAGGTTCTTGTCCTCGGCGTAGGTATGGAAATCGTAGCCCGGGTCCGAGGCGTACTTGGCCTTGAGCGCGCGGATCGCGGCGGGGGGGATGCCGTCGGGGTTGCCGAGCGACAGGTTCAGCGGCTCCAGGCCCGTCCGCTCCTTGTAGTCGCGGATCAGGACGTAGATGAGCTGGAAAAGATTGATCCCCGCGGGCGGTATGAGCCGCATGCGGGGATCATAGCGGATTCAGTACGCGTCGTTGAAGCCCGTCGGGTCGTCGTCGAGGGAAGTCGTCTTGGCGTTGCCCTTCTGATCGGGGGTGTCGCCGGGGATGTTCCTGTCGTTGTTGCCGCTGCCGTTGTTGTCGTGCCCGCTGGAGACGGTCGCGGGGGAAGCGCTGTTGGCCGCCGCGCCGCTGGTGTAGCCGGTGCCGCCGGCGACGGGATTGGGCGGAGGCAAGGTGTCCTTGGGGCCCTGCTGGACGCTGGGCCCGCGGCCCACGTCGACCGCCTTGCGCTTGTTCATCACGATCTCGCCGGCGTCCGTCGTGTGGGTGCGGGGGTCCTCGGCCTTCTCGTATTTGGGCTGCTGGCCCGTCGTGCGGATCAAGGCGCCGGGCTTGCTGTAATTGGGCGGCGCCTCCTCGGTGCCGGCGGTCGTCGTGGTCGTCGCGCCCCCCGCGCCGCCGCCGTCGACCGTGCGTCCCCCTCTGACCCGGAAGGCCTTGCCGCCGCGGTGCACCGCGCGGCCCGTCGAACTCCGGGCGGCGACCTGGCGTCCGGCGCCGATGAAGGCCCGGCCGCCGTCGGACGGAGCCCCGCCGATCATGGCGTTCGTCACCGCCGGCGCCTGCCCGGCCGCGGGAGTATTGGCCGAGGCGCCTCCGCCGGGGGTGGTCACCGTGAATATGCGCGGCCCGGCCGGAGCCGCGGTCGAGGTTCGGCCGTTGACCGTGTTGAAAGCTTTGTTTTCGCGCTGCTCCGCCAGAGCCGTATGCGCGGCGAGAACGGCGATGAGAGCGGGAATGAGGATGGTCATTGAACCCCCCGAGCCCTCAAAGTATAGCCCCGGAACGTCAAAAATTCATTACATGACGCTAAAAACTCGGTAAAGAACCCGCCCTCGGAAATATGTAGAATGGCCGTGGCTGGGAACCCTCCGCCGTCTCATAATCGTAATACGAGGGTGTCATACTCTATGCCCAAGCCGCTTTAAGGCAAGGAAGGAGAATTTTATGTCGAACCGATTCACGGAACGAGCCCAGCGCGTCATCCTGATCGCCCAGGAAGAGGCCAAGCGCCTCAACCACGACTACGTCGGCACCGAGCACATACTGCTCGGCCTGATCGCGCTCGGCGAAGGCGTCGCCGCCCAGGTCCTCGCCAATTTGGGCGTCGATCTGCGCCGCGTGCGCTCCGAGATCGAGAAGATCGTCGGCACCGGCGACAACGTCATGCTCCTGGGCGAGATTCCCTTCACGCCCCGCGCCAAGAAAGTCCTCGAGTACGCCGTCGAGGAAGCCCAGCACATGGGGCACTCCTACGTCGGCACGGAGCATCTGCTCCTCGGCCTCATCCGCGAGGAAGAGGGCGTGGCCGCGCGCGTGCTCGAAAACCTCGGCCTGCGTCTCGACGTGGTCCGCGAGGAAGTCCTCAACCTCCTCGGCGAGGGCCAGGCCCAGCAGCAGGGCGGCGCCGCCGGCGGAGCCCAGCAAGGCTCGGGTTCCCCGACGCGCACCAAGTCCAAGACCCCGACGCTCGACGAGTTCGGCCGGGACCTGACGGCCATGGCTCGCGAGGGCAAGCTCGACCCCGTGATCGGCCGCGACGACGAGATCGAGCGCATGATTCAGATCTTGGCGCGCCGAACGAAGAACAACCCGGTTCTCATCGGCGATCCCGGCGTGGGCAAGACCGCGATCGTGGAAGGGCTCGCGACGAAGATCTCCACGGCCGACGTGCCCGAGATTCTTCTGAACAAGAGGCTTCTCACCCTCGACCTGGCGCTCGTCGTCGCGGGCACCAAGTACCGCGGCGAATTCGAGCAGCGCCTCAAAAACATCATCGAGGAGATCCGCCGCTCCAAGGGCGCGGTCATCCTTTTCATCGACGAGCTGCACACCGTCATCGGCGCCGGCGCGGCCGAGGGCGCGATCGACGCGTCCAACATGATCAAGCCCGCGCTGTCTCGCGGCGAGCTTCAGACGATCGGCGCGACGACGCTCGACGAGTACCGCAAGTACATCGAGCGCGACGCCGCCCTCGAGCGCCGCTTCCAGCCCATCATCGTCGACCCGCCGTCCGTCGATGAGACCTTCACGATCCTCCAGGGCCTCAAGGACAAGTACGAGGCGCACCACAAGATCAAGTACGACGACTCGGCCCTGCGCGCCGCCGCCGAGCTCTCCGACCGCTACATCTCCGAGCGCTTCCTGCCCGACAAGGCGATCGACCTCATCGACGAGGCCGGCAGCCGCGCGCGCCTGCAGTCCTCGGCGACGCCTCCCGAGTTCAAGGACAAGGAGGT
>JAQTNG010000132.1 GCA_028714015.1 Elusimicrobiota bacterium
GTTCCGCCCGGCTCGGACATGCTCCAGCAGCTGATCGCCGCCCGCGTCGAGCCGCCGGCGTCCAACGCCTGAAGCCGGCGGTCGACGAGAAGGGGCGCACGGCCGTCATCCCCCTTCCGGGGGCGGAACGCCTGCCGGCGAGCGTCGGCTATCGCGGCGAGACCTTCGTCCGCAAGAGCGAGCTGCACGCCACCTTGGTCGGCTCCCGCGGCGGGTACGACGGGGCGGCGTTGAGCGCCGCGGCCCTCGGCCTCGATTTCAACGTCAGGCCCTCCGGGATCTATCGCCTCGCCCGGTTCGGCGATGAACGCTCCCTGATCGAGCTCGCCCGAATCGACGGCCAGGAGGAATACTACGAGCGGCTCGAGGCCGCGCTCGGACGGCGGGTGCCCCGCGTGCCGGCCCACGTCACCTTGTTCACCGAGCCCGGCGGCCGCGGCATCGGCCTCTATACCGCCGATCAGCTCGAAGCCTGTTCCTTCCCGGCCGATCTGGCGCTCGAAGAAAGCCCCTGGCGGCTCGACGGGAACGGAGCGATACTGGCGCCCTAGCTAGCGGGCGGGGACGGGCGGGGCGCCTTCGATCTCGCGGATCTGGTCCTCGACGAACATCCGGGTCCCCTCGTCGAGACGCAGGGCGAGCGCCTTCTTGAAAAACTTGAGCGCGTACTTGTCGTTGCTCTCGCGCCTCAGGCACAGGCCCATGCCGGCGTAGGCTTTCGCGACGGCGTCGTCGGCGACCTTCAAGCGCTGGGCCGCCTTGAGCGCCGCGGTGAAGGAGGAGCGCGCCTCGGGTATACGGTCCTCGCGCAGCCAGGCGGCCCCGGTCCGTTCGTGGTAGCGCACCAGCCTAGAATCTTCGGTCTTGAGCTCGGCGAGGACGTCGTCGAGGGTCTCGCGGGCCTTCGCGTAGTCGCCCTTCTCGATCATCTGATCGGCCTTCTTGAAGCCGTCCTCGATCGGATCCGCGCGGCGGGCCGCGGCCGGGAAGGCCAGGACCAGAAGGAACAGGGCGAGAACGGTACGCATGCGCCCTAAGGATAACGGAATGCGGCGCGGCGTCAATACCGGGGCGGTCTCGGGGCGCCCGGTCTCGAACCGGGAACCTCGTGGTCCCAAACCACGCGCTCTGCCAATTGAGCTACGCCCCGGTATGACCGCGGCCCGATTATAGCACTCTCTTTTAACAGTTCCGTCCTTGCGCCGGGCCCGGCGCGAGGGTACACTAGCTTCGTGAAGAAACTCCTCGTCGCCGCCGCCCTCGGGCTCCTGTGCGCGTGCAAGGCCGGCCCCCCCACGATTCTCATCAACGACGAAGACCGTCAGTCCTACATCCGCGACAACGACGCGGAGGAGCGCCGCGCCCGCGAGGCGCTGGCCGACATCCAGAAGAAAGTGGAGACCGGCGATCTGCCCAAGATCCAGTTCGAGTTCGACCGCGACGCGATCACGCCCGAGTCCGACCCGACTTTGATGCTGGTCGCGGAGCTGCTGATGAAGAACCCGCGGCTGAAGGTCATCTGCCTCGCCCACACCGACAGCGTGGGGACCGCGGAGTACAACCTGGACCTCAGCGAGCGCCGCGCGCGCGCGGTGAAGAGCTTCCTCGTCAAGCAGGGCGTCCCCCCGCCCTCGATCCGCTTCAAAGGCATGGGCTACTCGATGCCGCTCGCGGACAACTCGACCGACGAGGGCCGCGCCAAGAACCGGCGCGTCGAGTTCCGCGTGACCTACCGCGACTGGGAAGCCGTCTACTAGGCCCGGAAGGTCCAGGCCGCGAGCCGGCTCTTCTTCTGGCCCTGCGACATGTCGATCGTCCGGCGCTCGAGCGCCCCGGCCTTGTTCAAGGCCTTCTCGACGGCGGGCAAGGTCGAGGCCTTCGAGATCAGGGCGGTGAACCAGAGGACCTGCGCGCGGAAGTCCGCGCTCTCCTCGATCATGCGGCGCACGAACGTCGCCTCGCCGCCCGGGTACCAAAGCTCGGTTTCCGCCCCTCCGAAATTGCTCTCGGCGTCGGGCGGACGGCCCAGCTTCTTCCATTTCGTGCGGCCGGCCTCCCGCGCGTCCTCGAGCGAGGCGTGGAACGGGGGATTGCAGATCGCGAGGTCGAACGACTCCCCGCTGTTGATGACCCCCTCGAAAATGGAGGCGGAGTTCGTCTGCAGCCGCAGCTCCACGCCGCCGGCGAGCCCCGGGTTCGACTCGACGATCCTCTGCGCGCTGGCGAGCGCCGCCGGGTCGGTGTCGCTGCCCGTGAAGCGCCAGCCGTACTCGGCGCGGCCGATGATCGGATAAATGCAGTTGGCTCCGACCCCGATGTCGAGCACGCGCACCGATTCCCCGCGTCGTGAGCCGAGCAGGTCCGCGGCATGATGCAGATAGTCCGCCCGTCCCGGAATCGGCGGGCACAGATAGCCCGGCGGGAGGTCCCACGACGACACGCCGTAATATGTTCTCAGAAGCGCGCGGTTGAGGGCCAGGACCGCTTTCGGATCGGTGAAGTCGATCGTGGGCTCGCCGGAGGGATTCAAATACGCGAGGGGCTCGAGCTCGGGCGAGAGCTTCACGAGCAGGTCGAAATCGTAGCGGCCGATATGCCGGTTGCGGGGATGCACGCCTGTAGTTTACCGGAAAAAAAGCGCCCCGGCCGAAAGGCCGGGGCGCTGATCGGCGTCCGATGAATCAGTTCTTCTCGGCTTACTGCTTGCCCATCTGCGCCAGGTTCGCCCGCGCCTTGGAGAGAATCTCCGAGTACGCGACGCCGGTCAGAATCTCGAGGCCCTGGCTGACATGGCTGACTGCATAAATATGAAACTTGCCGGCCTTAACGGCCTCCACCACCTCGGGAGCGAGCTGGAGGTCGGCCACGTTCGCCTGCGGGATCACGATGCCCTGGTCGCCCGTCAGGCCGCGCGCCTTGCACAGCTCGTAGAAGCCCTCGATCTTGTGGTTCACGCCGCCGATGGCCTGCACGTTGCCGAACTGGTCGGCCGAGCCGGTCACCGCGAAGTTCTGGCCGATCGCCACGCCCGACAGCGCCGACAGGATGGAGTACATCTCCGTCGAGGTCGCCGAGTCGCCGTCGATGCCGCCGTAGTTCTGCTCGTAGGAGATGGACAGGCGCGCCGGGAAGGGCCGCTTCTGCGCGAACAGGTTCTGGAGGAAGCCCTCGACGATGCCGAGCGCCTTGTTGAAGGACGAGCCGGTCTGGTTCGGGCCGGCGTTGCGGTCCACCGAGATGATCCCGCCCATCCCCGCCGCGGCGGAAGGCACCACGGTGATGCGCATCGGCACGCCGAAGCTGCCCATGACGGCCAGGCCGTTGATCTGGCCGACCTTCTTGCCGGCCGTCTCGACGACGAACACGTTGTCCTTGTAGGTCTGGAGCATGTGATGGCGATAGACTTCCTCGCGATCCTGCTTGGTCTGCATCGCGGTGTCGACGTCCTCGCGGCGGACCTCCGTGCGGCCCGCCTCGTGCGCCCAGTAGGTGGCCTCGCGGACGACGCCGTACAGGGCGCCGAACTGCGCGGTCAGCTTCTTGTTGGATTCGGCCATGCGCGCGCCCTGCTCGACGAGGGCGCTCATCGCGTCCTGCGTCAGGTTCGTCGCGTCCTGCTTGAGCTCGGCCGCGAGCGTCAGCACGGCCTTCTTGAAGAACTGCACGTAGCCGGCCACCGACTCCTCGCTCACCTTGAGGGTGGACTCGAAGTCGGCCGACGCCTGGAAGTTCATCGCGAAGTCGGGGTCCTGGCGCTCGACCATCATGCGCAGGCTCGGGGAGCCGACCAGCACGATCTTGACCTTGCTCGGGACGTGGTACGCGTCGCCCTTGCCGTTCATCAGGCTCTGCAGGCCGCCCTCGACCATCGACGCCTCGCCGGTCTTCACGGCGGTCATCAGCGCCTGGTACAGGCCCGGAGCGCGCAGCACGTCCATGAAATCCATCGCGAGGAAGCCGCCTTCGGCCTGCTGGATCGCGCCGCCGATCAAGGTCGGGCCGCCCGGGGCGCCGCCCTTGACGAGGCCCACGCCCGAGATGATCATCGTGCGCTTGTTGTCGTCGGCCTTGCCGAAGACCTTGTCGAGCGTGGGATTCTTGACCCAGACCACCGGGGCGCCCGTCTTGCCGCCGTTGCTGGAGAGGACGCTGGCCTGGAAGAAATCCTGGGCGTCCATCGCCTTCTGGCCGGGGGCGTCCTTGATTCCTTCCTCGCCGTCCTCGGACGACGAGGCGATCTTGCCCATGAAGATCTGGTGGTTGGCGGCCGAGAACTGCATCAGCATCTTCACGTAGGAGGCGGCTTTGAGCTGCTCCGGCGTGGGGACGGCCTTGGGCTGGCTCTTCGCCAGCGCCTGCTGCGCCGTGCCGAACTCGAGGTTCTTCGCCTTGTACTCGGAGAGCAGAGGCTCGACGGCCGCGGCCAGCGCCTTCTGGATCTCGGCGAA
Source organism: Elusimicrobiota bacterium (assembly GCA_028714015.1). GTDB lineage: Bacteria > Elusimicrobiota > Elusimicrobia > UBA1565 > UBA9628 > GWA2-66-18. The sequence continues at coordinate 4,449 of JAQTNG010000132.1, forward strand.
CTTCGCCGGGGTCAGGCCCTGCTGCATGAGCTCGCCGATCTTGGTCTTGTCGAGAGGCTCGCCGCCCTTCGTGTAGGCGACCATGAGCTTGCTGCCGTTCTGGATGAACGCGATGCCGAAGCCGTCGACGTTGACGGCGGCGACGCGCGCCTCGAAGGCGGAGGACCACGCCTCGATCTTCGCCTGAAGCGCGGCCATCTCGGGGGTGATCTTGGTCTCGGGCATGACCGCCGCCATCAGCGGCTGGGCGGCCTGGCCGACGATGGAAGCGACGGCCTGGGTCTCGATCTTGCCGATCTGCTCCTGCGCTGACTCCATCTCCTTGTTGTTCTGCTCCATCATGGCCTTGAACTTGCCCATGACCTCGGGGAATTTCTCGTCGCGCTCCTTGGAGGCCGCGTCGATCTGCGCCCGCGTGTACGCTCCGGCGGCGATGTCCGCGTCGATATTCGCGGGATCGACGGCCTGGCCGTTGCGCATGAGCTTGAGGCCGACCATCATGCGGCCCTCGCCGGAAGGCTTGGCGAAGAACTCGACGCCGAAAGTCCCGCCGGCGAGCGCGATCGTCTTGACCTCGGCTTGGAAGGCCGCTTCGCGCCGGGAGGCGGCTTCCTGGACCTGCGCGACGAGCTGCTTCTTCGCCGACGCGATCTCGCCGGACTCGAGCGCCTCGGGCAGGTAGGACTTGAGGGTCGCCACGAAATTGCGCACGCCCTTCACGAACGCCGGCGCGCGGCCCGTCGCGAGCTCGAGCACGAGCGGGTTTTCCTTGTCCTTGAAATTCGTCACCGCGACGCGGTCGCCGGGCGTCGCCATCTTCGCGGCGACGTCGGGGAGCATGTGGCGCAGGGCCGTCTCGCGGCCGGAGCCGTCCGGGCCGGCGACGAAGAGGTTGTAGTGGCGGCCGGGCATCTGCAGCCCGAACTTGATCGCCTTCAGCGCCCCGTCCTGGCCCACGACCTGCTTGTCCGACACGGCGATCGCGGAGGTGTTCTCCGGCAGCTGCGCGGCCGCGGGCGCGTAGTGCATGTCCGCGATCTTCACCGCGTAGTCCTCGGGATTGGCGGGCTGGGCGGGCGCGGCCTGAGGAACGGGCGCGGGCTCGGGCGCCTTCTTGGCGACCATGCGCGCGAGCGGCGCGGGAAGCAGGCGGGCGACGGCGTTGCGCCAGCCGCCTTCCTTGGCCGGCGTCGCCGGGACGGCGACGGGCTCGGCCGCTTCGGCGCGAGCTTTCTCGGCGTCCCAGATCTTGCCCATCTCGGCCGAGGAGCCGGAGCTGTTGGCGGCGTTGATGGCGGCGGCCATCGCGATCATGTCCTGCTTGGCCGAGCCCTCGGGCATGGCCGCGGCCGCGACGATGAGCTTGGCCGCGTCCTGGCGGGTGGACATCGTCTCGGGGAGCACGATGCCCTTGGCCTGGAGAGCGTTGATGAGGGCGATGACCGGGTGAGCCTCGACGGCGAGGGGCATGGCCGAGACGGGCATCGTCCGCGCCTCGGCGATGGGTGCGACGGCCATCGCCTTGACCGCCGGGGCGACGGCGGGCGCCGGCGTGTTCAGGGAAAGGTTCGGGAGAGCGACCGGGGCCATCACCGCCGACATGTTCGGAGTCATGGTGCCCATCGAGCCGACGGTCCCGAGAACGCCGACGCCGCTTCCCGCGCGTGACGCGGCGGCCTGGGTCTGGGACCAGGCGCTCATCGGGGCGGAAGCGAAAAGGGCCAGGGCCAAGGTCACGGCCAGGGACTTTTTCGCGGCGGTTTTCTCGATGATCATTATCGGCTCCTCTACAATAGAACGCAATGCGGCGTTGCTGAATTATAAAGGAACTGCCGAGTCAGGGGTTGGGGCGGACGGGGAAGCCGGGCCCAAGCATTGGGCCTATTCGCAATTAGGCCCGAGGGGTCAGTCGGCGCGGAAAACGACGGCCAGGCCGGCGGCGTCGGGAGACGCCGCGTAGGGGCTCAGATCCAGGGACGCCACCGGGGCGTCGGGCCGGAAGCGCAGGCCGCGCTGGCCGCCCGCGCGCGCCCGGCCGCCCTCGAGCACCGCCTCGAAAACGAACACCGGCGCGCCGACATCCTCGGCGTCGAGATCGACGGCCTTCGCGAAGGACTTGGGGCGCACCCGGCACTCGGCGATCACCGAAGTCCGCCCGCCGAGCGGAACCACGCGCGCGGACAGGTCCTCCTTCGAGGCGCGGCACGAGTATTTCCACTTCTTCCCGCCGCGCCGGACGATCACGATGTTCAGGCGCGAGCCGCTCGACAGGCTCCCCCCCTCGTCGAGGGAGAAGAGGAACTCGGCCTCGTAGCCGATCCAGCCGAAGCGGTCGGGGAATTCCACGGTCCGGCCGGCCGGGTCGAAACCGCCGGCGTCGCGCACCGTCATGCGCTCGCCCGCGAAGGCCGAAGAGGACAGAAGCAGGACGCAGGCAAGCGCTCGAATTCCCATGCCCGCAGTTTAACCGCGGGGTGTTGCGCGCGTATTGCGAGCCGCTTCCTTATTACGAGACCGGGGCCGGGCCTTAAATCTCGACCTGGTAGTACGGAGCCGGGTCCAGGAACGGGCGGGCTTCGGTCGAGTCGTCCGGACGGGCGCGCAGGTCCAGAAGCCGCTTCCAAGGGAGGCGGACGTCGCGGCCCGCGGGCGCGCGCGGCTTGAGGTCGAAGCTCTTTTGCGCGGGAAGATGGAGCGCGGGAGCCTCGGAGGACGGCGGCGCCGTCACGATCGCGGCGCCGAGCTCGACCGCGCGGGCGGAGGCGCAGCGCGCGACGCGCGCCGCGCCCGCCTCGTCTTCCACGGGAACCGTGACCAGCACGAGCTGAACCGCGCGCTTCTTCAAGGATGCCGCGATTTCGGGCTTCTCGATCGAGAACGCCGGAAGGACCGCGACCGTTCCGCCGCGGAAGCGGAACAGCGGCAGGCGCATGCCGGGATTCACCGGCGGCTTCTGAGCGCGCTCCGCCGGCGTCGGATCGAGCTTGTCCATCACCTGCCACGAGCCGCCGGAGAGTATGTAGGCGCGGCTGACAGCGTGGTCCCAGCCCGGCTCCTGATACGGCGCGTTGCCGAGCACCACGAACCGGTCCGCGCCCGCGGCGGCCTTGACCGCGTCGAGGACGCCGTCGAGGCCGCGCCCCTTCGAGAACTGCTCGGGGAATACGATGACGTCGGCTCCGTCCTTCGCGGCGGCGGCGACCTCGCTGACCACGCGCGAGGCCCACTCCTTCTCCGTCGCGGGCTTCCAGGAGTAGTCCCAGGCAACGGCCCGGACGATCAGCTCGTCGGGAGCGGCGGGGCTCTTCGACGGCGCGGCCGCCCGCGCGAGGCTTCCCGAGGCGGCGCACAGCAGGACTAAAATGATGATTTTACGCATGGCGCATCGTATCATTTTCCTCCGGCGCGCTTAAGGGGGTCAGGCCTCACAGACGCCTTATATGTGCGGTTCGAGGTAATCGAATTCACCGGAGATGAAGTAGAATATTTCCCATGAGCGACAAAAAGGCCTTCAAGTACGATTGGTTCGTCATGGGCGACCTCAACGGCTTCTTCGGCCTGACCTTCGACAACATGACGAACTTGTCGTTCCTGGCCGGCATCCTGATCTTCGCCTTCGGCTTCCCGGCGGAGATCGTCTACAAGCGGATGTTCCCCGGCACCGCCATCGGCGTGCTGTTCGGCGATCTCGTTTACACCTGGATGGCTTTCCGGCTCGCGAAAAGGACCAACAACCCCACGGTGACCGCGATGCCGCTGGGCCTGGACGCGCCGTCGACGATCGGCATGGCGCTGGCCGTGCTGGGACCGGCCTTCCTCGCGATGAAGGGCTCGGGCATGCCCGAGCACGACGCCGCGATGATGACCTGGTACATCGGCATGGCCACGATGATCTTCATCGGCATCTTCAAGCTGGTCTTCTCCTTTTTCGGCGCCTGGGTGCAGAAGGTCGTCCCGCAGGCGGGCCTTCTGGGCTCGCTGGCCGGCATCGGCCTGGCCCTCATCGGCTTCCTGCCTCTGATCGACGTCTTCGCGACCCCGATCGTCGGCATGGTGGCCCTCGGCCTCATCTTCTACACCCTGGTCGCCGGCATACGCCTGCCCAAGAACTTCCCCGGCGTGCTGGCCTCGATCGTCGTGGGCACCGCGCTTTACTATGTATTGGCCCCGCACGGCCTCGCGGGCGGAACCTACGCTCCCCCCACCGCGCAGCTGCACTTCGGCTTCCCGTGGCCGACGCTCGACTTCCTCAAGGGCATCCGCCCGGCGCTCAAGTTCCTGCCCATCGCCCTGCCCTTCGGCCTGCTGACGGTCATCGGCGGGGTCAACGTGACCGAGAGCGCGCGCGTGGCCGGCGACGACTTCAACACGCGCGACATCCTTCTCACCGAGGCCGTGGCGACCCTGATCGCCGGGATCTGCGGCGGCGTGGCGCAGTCGACGCCCTACATCGGCCAGCCGGCCTACAAGCAGATGGGCAGCCGCGCGGGCTACACCTTGCTGACCGGCCTGTTCATCGGCATCGGCGGGATGCTGGGCTACGTGAGCTGGTTCGTGGAGGTCATACCGCGCGCCGTGATCGCGCCGATCCTAATATTTGTGGCCTTTGACATTATGTGCCAGGCCTTCCTCGCCTGCCCGGCGGCGCACGCGCCCGCGGTGGCCTTCGCCTACTTCCCGACCTTGGCGCGCCTGCTGCAGATCAAGCTGTCGAACCCGATGGTGGTGCCGATGGAAAACTTCAACAAGCTGATGGTCGAGCAGGGCCGCGCCCTGCCCGAGATGCTGGTCACCGTGGCGCTCGGCAACGGCTTCATCCTGACGGCCATGCTGTGGGGAGCCTTCATGGCCAAGCTCATCGACCGCAAGCTCAAGGC
>JAQTNG010000133.1 GCA_028714015.1 Elusimicrobiota bacterium
TATCGGATAAATACAAAGAAGATTCTAAGAAGTTTGATGAAATTCAAATGTCGATAGATAATTTATTAGCTTATATCGTCGACGAAGTGCCGATGGCTAAACAAGAAATAGGGAGGGATATACGGGCTCGACTCGCGCGAGGACGCGAGCAACGCCGACCCGAAGTTCACGCGCAACTGGGTGCGCCGCGAGGTCCTGCCGCTGCTCGAGAAGCGCGCGCCCGGCGTGAAGCAACGCCTGGCCGCCATCGCGGCCAAGGTCCGGGCCGTCACGGGCCGCGCCTAAGCCCGGCAGGGTTGCGGGAACCGCGGAACTCTGCTACTTATAGCCTATGGAAAACGAAGCCCCCCTCCCTTCGCCGCCCGCGCCGTCCGTCCCCGCCGAAATTTTTCTCGCCGGCTTCTGGGTGCGCGGCGGCGCCTTCCTCGTCGACTCGCTGATCCTGGCGCTGTGCGCGTTCCTGCCGGTGCACGGCCTCGGCTTTCTCGTCGGCCTCGCCTACAAGACCATCTTCATATCGCAGGGCGGCCAGACGCCCGGGAAGATGGCGGCCGGCATCAAAGTCCTCACGGCCGCCGGCGAGCCCGTCGGCGTCGGGCGGGCGCTGGCGCGCGCCGCGTCGGAATACCTGAGCGCCATCCTCCTCTGCATCGGCTACATGGTCGCCGCGTCCTCGGATAAGCGGGCCCTGCACGACTACATCGCGGGAACTCGAGTCATCTACGTCGACGGCGTCGGCAAAGGCCGCAAGACGGCGTTCGCGGCCCTCGGCGTCTTCGCGGTTCTCGTGCCGGTCGCCGCGGGCGTCGCGATGGCCGTCTTCGGGCTGGGAAGCTTCGGCAAGTTCAAGACCTTATCGGTCAAGTCGGGCGAGGGCGCGACGAAGGGGAACCTCGGCTCGCTGCGCTCCGCGATTTCGATCTACTACGGCGACATGGAAGGCCAGTACCCCGCGACCCTCGACGCGCTGATCGGCCCCAAGTATGTCCCGGCGATGCCGAAAACCAAGCTCGCCGATCACAAGGAGACCGGCGCCTGGACGCTCTACGGCGCCGAGGTGTGCACCGGCAAGACCGAGTACGGGGCCGAGATCGACGCGACCAAGCTCAAGGACACCGGCGGCTGGGGCTACGTCGCCGACCCGCGGGCGAAATGCTCCGGGATGGTCTTCGTGGACTGCACGCACCGGGACACGAAGGGAAAGCTCTGGCCCGAGTACTGACCTTAAGGGCGAGCGAGCACGATCTTGAAGGACTTCAGCACGGGCGGATCGTAGGGCCGGTCGATCCCGTCCTTCGTCTCGCGCGGCACGGCCGCGATCGCCTGGGCGACCTCGAAGCCCTCGATGAGCTCGCCGAAGATCGTGTGCAGGCCGTCGAGGTCGTGAATAGGCGCGAGCGTGATGAAGAACTGGGTCTGGGAGGTCCCCGGGCCCCAGCTCGCCATGCCGAGCAGGCCGGGCCGGTCGAACCGGTCGCCGGGGCGGATCTCGTCGGGCACCGGGAGCATCGGGTCGCCCTGGCCGGTCCCGGTCGGATCGCCGGTCTGGATCAGGAAGCCGGGCGCGACGCGATGGAAAATGAGCCCGTCGTAAAACGGCTTCGGGCGCCCCGCCAGGGCGCGCAGGTGCGCGATGGTCTTCGGCGCGCGGTCCTCGTACAGCTTCGCGACCATCCGTCCCTTCGAGGTTTCGAGGATCGCGTAAGGGCCCGGCTTGCCGCACGCGGCGCCGAGCAGCAGCGCGGCGAGGGCGAGCCGCTTCACTTGCGCGAGGGGCCCTTGAGCAAGGCCGCCGGGTAGCCGATGTCGAGCACCTTGAGGACGCCGACCTGCGGCTTGGCGTGAGGCGCCAGGAGGCCGCGCTTGGGCAGGCCCAAGGTCAAGGTCATGTCGGCGACGACGAAGACGCCGCTGTGGTGTCCCGTGTCCGGATGAATCCCGGAGGGGATGTCCACCGCGATGATGGGCTTCTTGGCCTGGGTCAGCTCCCTGATCATGTGGTGGATGGCGCCCGCGGGCTTGCCGGTGGCGCCGGTGCCGAGAAGGGCGTCGATCGCGAGATGGCACCAGGCGAGAGCCTTGTCGAGGCCCTTCTGCGGCCCGGCCGAGGTGACCGTGACGCCGGCGGCCTGGGCGCGCGCGAGGTTGACGCTCACGAGCTCCGGGTATTTCCCCGCGCCGTCGTTCTTCGGAGGGCACAGGAACGCCGCGACCGTGGCCCCGCCCTCGGCCAGATGGCGCGCGGCGACGAGGCCGTCTCCGCCGTTGGCGCCGCGTCCGCAGCAGACGACGATCTTCGACTGCGCGAGCGACAGGCCTTTGTCGAGGAGGAAGGCCGCGCATTCCGCGGCGACGGCCTTGCCAGCGTTCTCCATCAGATCGAGAGCCTTGAGGCCGTGCTTTTCGGCCGCGGCGAGGTCGAGCGCGCGCATTTCCGCCGCGCTGACGACGGGCAGTCCTTCCCAGACTTCCGGGATGGGCTCCTTCATGACCAGGAGCTCAGCGCGGCGAGCACGAAGCCGAGCGTCGCGAGGAACGCCATCAGGAGCACGATCAGCACGCCCGCGAGGTAAGGCAGGCCCAAAGTCAGCCACGCGCGCCCGCCGCTGATGCCGTACTCGTCCCGTATGCCCCGCGCCTTGTAGGACAGGGACCACAGGCCGACGAAGAAGAACACCAGGCGCAAGCCCCAGGCGGGCTTCGAGAGGACGGCCTGGCACACCAGGATGGCGGGAACGGCCGCCATCCAGACGAGCTCGGACAGGCCGAGGTGGACGAACAGGGCGCGGGCGTCGCCGCGCGCGCCGCCGAGCTCTAAAATAAGATGCAGGAGCGCCGTCGCGACGAAGATCATGACCGCCTGCCACAAGAGCGCCAGCGCGAGCCCGGGCCAGCCGAACGGCAAAGTCGCGCGGCCGGCGAGGGCATGCGCGGCGTAAAGGCTGGACGCGCCGACCAGGACGGCGAGCAGGCCGAGCCCGGCGGGGCGCCGCTGGCGGATCAGCGCCGAGGCGTGGGCGCGGTCCTCAAAATAATCGTAAACGAGCTCGACGGCGTCCATTTACCAGCCCCCGGACCACGCGTACAGCATGCCGCGAGGGAACGCCGGGCCGGCGTTCAGGGTCACGCCCGCGACGCTCATGCCCAAGGTCAGGCGCGCGCGTGTCTCGAGCATCTCGAAGATGTCGTTGAGCTTTTCCGTGTCCCGGCGCACCCGCGGCTTCTCGTCCTTGATGCCGCCGAGCTGCGCGGCGAGCTTGGTCGCGTCCACCGAGTCGCCGAGCTGGTCGACGAGCCCGAGCGCGAGCGCCTGATTGCCGGAGTAGATGCGCCCGTCGGCCAGCGGCTTGACCTGTTCGACCGTCATCTTGCGCCCGTCGGCCACCGCCTGCACGAACTGACCGTAGGCGTCGTCGATCAAAGTCTGGAGAATCTGGTGCTCCTCGGCGGTCATCGGCCGCGCGGGCGAGCCGATGTCCTTGTGCTTGCCGGACTTGATCGGGTCCGACTTGTAGCCGACCTTGGCGAACAGGCCCTCCATGTTCGACACGTTGAAGATCACGCCGATCGAGCCCGTGAGCGTCCCGGGATGCGCGACGATCTTGTCGCACGCCGCGCCGAGGTAGTAGCCGCCGGAGGCGGACACGTCTCCGAACAGCGCGACGAAGGGGATCTTCTTCTCCTTCTTCACGCGCTGGATGCGCATGTAGATCTCCTGCACCGCGCCGACGCTGCCGCCGGGCGAGTTGATGTCGAGGACGATGGCCTTCACGCCCTTCGTGTCGGCGAGCTGCTCGATGCGCCGCGCCCATTGCTCGGCGCCGTGCTCCCAGGGCTTGCCCGAGTCCGACGACATGATCGGCCCGCGGATGGACACCCAGCCGACCGAGTCCTTCGGCTTCAGATTGAGAAGGCTCTTCGCGGAGCCGTTCAGCCCCTGCGCGGCGTCGCCTTTAGATCGCACGACGAGGAAGACGGCGGCCAGCAGCGACAGCGCGTGGAGAGCGATCAGCCCGGCGATCAGGCGGCGCTTCATGCGGCGCGGCCCGGGGGCGTGCGGCTCGGGGGCGGGGCCGGGGGTTTCGGACATCGGGTCCATGGTGAGCTCCTTAATTCAAACGGCGCAGGGCGTCGCTGTCGACGACCCTGTTGCGTCCGCTTGCCTTGGCCGAATACATGGCCGAGTCAGCTCTTGCGACCATCTCCTCCGGCGTCGACGCGTCGCGCGGAAAATGCGAAAGGCCGATCGACACCGTCACCCTCAATTCCTCGAAGCCGACCGAGAATATCTCGGCCTCGATCGCCGCCCGGATCGCCTCGGCCTTGCGCAGCGCGCCGGCCGGCTCGGCCCGGGGCAGGACGATCGCGAACTCCTCTCCGCCGTAGCGCGCCACGAAGTCGGTGTCGTAGACCAAGGAATTCAGCACCGATCCGATGCGCTTGAGGACCTGGTCGCCGAACGGATGACCATGCCCGTCATTCAAGCTCTTGAAATGGTCGATGTCAAGAATCATCAGCGCGAAGGTGGTTTTAAAAGTCTTGGCCCGCACGAGCTCCTCGCTGATCTTCTTGTCGAAGGCGCCCCGGCGGCGCACGCCGGTGAGGCCGTCGATCTCCGAGAGACGCTCGACCTCCTGGAACAGCTTGACGCGCCGGAAAGCCACGCCGAGCTCGGAGACGAACGACTGGGTCTTCGCGAGCCACGCCTCGGATGCGGCCCCTTCGGGGACGCGCGCGTACAGGTAGCCCAACAGCTCCTGTCCCTCTCGTATCGGCACTCCGACGGAACGCTCCGGCTTTTCAAACGTCCGCGCGACGCCCGAAGTCGCGTTCTGCTCCTGAAGCAGGCGCTCCAAGGTCGCCCACGCGGCGCCGGGAGAGGCCCGCAGGCCGCGCACGGTCAACGGCCGGATTTCCCCCTCGCCGCGCAGGCCGGCGACATAAAGAGCGTATTCCACGCGCGGCCCGAAGTACTGTTCCAAGGCGCCCTCGACGCGAGGGCGCGCTTCCTCCCACGACATGGCCTCGGACAGGCTCTTGACCAGGCCGTACAGCGCGGACGCCTCGCGGTGCGCGAGCTCGGCGTTGACGCCGCGCGCCTTGAGCCCCCGCAGCTCCTCGGCCATGCGCTCGCGCTGGGCGCGCACTCCCGCCAGGCGCTCGGCGGCGGCGGAATGCTCGATCTCGCGGCGGCGGACCAGGCGCCACGCCAGCGCGGCGCCGCCGATGCCCCACAGCGCGGTCAGCGCGGCGGCGGCGCGCCCCGCCGCGGGGGCCGCCGCGAGCAAGGCGGCGCCGGACGCGAGCGCCAGGCCGAAGATCGCGGCGGCCGCGACGGGACGCCGCGGGTAAGCGGCCCACAGCCCGAGCGGCGGCAGGAGGGCGACGGCGACCGCCAGCCACTCCAGGCTCATCCGACCACCTGGTTTCGTCCGCCGTGCTTGGCCTTGTAGAGGCGCTCGTCGGCCACGCGCACGATCTGCGAGGCCGTCGTCGCGTCGGTCGGGAATGCCGCCACGCCGAGGCTCATCGTCGCGCGCGTCGGCGCGCCGTTGAAGATGAAAGGCTCCTCGGCCACGCGCGCGCGGATGCGCTCGGCGACCTGCACGGCCTCCGAACGAACGTAATTCGGAAGTATCAGCGCGAACTCCTCGCCCCCGTAGCGCGCGGCGAAGTCCACGGGGCGCGCGAACGAGCCTATGATAGCGGACAAGGTGCGCAGCAGCTGGTCCCCGGCCTGATGGCCGAATGTGTCGTTGTACCGCTTGAAGTGGTCCACGTCGAGCATGATCAAAGAGAGCGGGGTCTGCGAACGGCCCGAGCGAAGAATCTCCTCCTGCAGACGCTGCTGGAAAGCGCGGTGGCTGTGGAGCTGGGTCAGCGCGTCGTGCGTGGCCTGGCGGTGCACGCTTTCGTAGAGCCGGATGTTCTCGAGCGAGAGCGCGGCCATCGTCGCGAACAGGTCGGCGGTACGGACCTCGTCGGGGCCGAACGCGCCCGGAGCGTCGCTCTCGAGCTTGACGAAGCCCGCGGCCTGGCGCATGACCTTCAGCGGGATCGCGACGCCGGAGACGAAGCGCGCGCCCGGAACGACCTGAGCCTCCTGCCTCGCGTCCTTGATCAGGACCGGCCCGCGGCGGCGCTGCGCGGCGAGCAGGAGTGGGTCGTCGCCGGCGCCGCCGACGACGGAGACGCGCGCCGCCGGGAAGCGCTCCGACAGGATCGCGATCAGGCGCGTCTGCACCTCGCGTCCGTCGAGCGTGCCCGACAGGCTCTTGGCCGCGTCGGACAGGTCGTGGCGCAGACGCGTGTCCACCCCGACCGTTTCCTCGTACGAGCGGTAGTACTTCAGGTCGCGCTCGTCGTCGCGTATCTGGTCCTGCAGGTTCATCTGCTCGAGAAGGGTCTCGCGCTCATCCCGGAACTGCCGGCCGCGGTGCGCGGCCTGCGCGCCGGCCAGGAGCCACAGGCCTCCGAGGCCGGCCGCGAGGAGCGGCCGGGCGCCGTCGGAGCGGACCATCAGCACGGCGGCGACGACGGTGGCCAGGAAGGTGAGGACGATCGGGGACTCGCCGTCCTGCCGCAGATCGGACCAGAGCAGGCACAGCCCGCAGGCGGGAATGACGGCGGGACCGAGCTCCGGGCGGGCGACGACGAGCAAAGTCAGCCCCGCGAAGAGCCCGTACGACCCAAGCAAAGTCACGGCGCGTGAGTCGCCCATTAAAATGGTGGAGGTGGCGGGATTTGCACCCGCGTCCAAACGGCGCCGACCGAGGTCACTACAGGCTTAGCCCATCCTCAATTTCGCCCAAGGAAAACCGATGGACGCGTACTCCTTGGGCTAACCCCGTTCGGTCTTAGGCCCCCCGCCCACGGAATAACAGGGAAGGACCGCATCCTGCTCATTACACTGGCGACCCACTAGCAGGCGTCGTGGACCAGCGTGTGCTCACTGCGGTTTAGGCAGTGGCCCAGGCCAATTGCGTATTGGCAGTTGTTGTTTGGTCCGGTTTTTAAGGGGCCCTGACCAACCCCTGCCTGCGACCGACGGCTCAACGACATTTGTCGAAGCTAGATCACCCCCGACGCTCTAGTATAACAGGCGCCGAGGCCCGGGGCAAGGCCCAGCGGAAGGCGTATCAGCCCGTCTTGGCCCGGGCGCCGTCGGCGGCCGCCGAGAGCGCGGCGACGAACTCCTGCGGCGTGCGGTAGCGCTGATCCGGATCGGCCTGGAAGGCCTTCAGGAACACCTCGTCGAGCGGCTCGGGCAGGCCCGCGATCGCGCGCGAGGGCGGCAGGTAGCTCATGTTGATCTTGTTCATGAGCATCCCCGCGCCGATGCCGATGAAGGGCATCTTGCCCGTCAGCATCTCGTAGGCGCAGACCGCCAGCGAGTACACGTCGGACTCCTTGCGCACCACGCCCTGCTCCTGCTCGGGCGCCATGTACGGCGGCGTGCCGACGACGGTGTTCGTCATCGAGTAGCGGGTCAGCGCGTCCTTGGCCATGCGCGCGATGCCGAAGTCCATGACCTTGACCTGCCCCGCGCCCGTCAGCATCACGTTCGAGGGCTTCATGTCGCGGTGGATCACCCCGCGCGAGTGCGCGTAGGTCAGCGCCTCGCCCATCGCGCGCGTCACGCGCACCGACTCGGCGGGATCGAGGCGGCCCTTCGCCTGCACCAAATCATGCACGGTCTTGCCGTCCACGTACTCGAACACGAGATAGACGTCCTCGCCTTCCTCGGCGATCGCGTAGATGTCCACGATGTTCGGGTGATGAAGCGAGGCGACGGTCTTCGCCTCGATGATGAAGCGGTCGCGCTCCCGCGGGTTCAGGCGCAGCTCTTCGCGCATCTTCTTGATCGCCACGCGCCGGCCGAGAGAGCGGTCGGTCCCCTCATAGACCATGCCCATGCCGCCCGCGCCGATCTGACGCGAGATCTCGTATTGGCCGCGTATGAGGCCGCCGACGTTCCCGGCGACCGAGGCCGGCTGGTCCGTCGCGACCGCCCGGGTCGTCTCCGGGCCGGTCCGCTTCGCTTTCGTGAAGACGGAGACGACGGTATCCTTGAGGGGCGCGAGCACGGTCGACAGCAGGCCGAGAGCGAGCAGGAGGCCGCCGAACAGCCCGGCGCCGACGACGACGCCGAAGCTCTTGCCTCGTCCCGGAACGGACGCCGCGGGCGCGGCCGTCGCGCCTCGGGCGGATTCCCGGGGGAACAGGAACATGACGTCCGAATCGGACGGCAGCTGAAGATTCGCCGCGTCGGCGAGAGTCTGCTTGAAGCTGGGATCGATGGCCGCCGCCTGCCTGAGGTCGGCGAGCATGGCCTCGCGGTGGCCGAGGCCGGCCCAGGCGTGGGCCCGATTGGCCAGGGCCCAGGCGTTGCGCGGGTTGGCCGCGATCGCCAGGTTCGCCGTTTCCAGCGCGCCCGCGTAGTCCTTCGCGCGATTCTGCGCGAAGGCCTTCGTGATGAGCAAAACGGGGTTGTTCGGCGCCAAAGCCAGCCCCGCGTCGGCGTCGGCGATGGCCTTGCCCCATTGCCCCTGGCCGGCATAGATGCTGGCGCGGAGGTTTAACAGCTTGCTGCTGTTCGGATTTTCCTCGACGGCTTTGTCCAAAATAGACAGGGCGCCCGGCGCGTCTTTGAGGTGCATGGCCGTGGACGCGGCGGAATACGACTGGTCGACGCTCAAACGCGCGGCTCCGCTGGCGGCGAGCGCGGCGATCTCCGGCGAAGGATTGGCCGCTCCGGACGGGCCCGCGCCGGCGAAACCGGACGGCCCGAGCGCGGCGGCGCCCGCCGTCGCCGCGTTGATCCCGTGCGCGCCCGCGCCCATCGCGTCGCCGCGGCCCTTCGCGGCATGGAGAACCTCGAGCGCGTTGCGGTTGGAGGGATCGACGTCCAGCGCCCGGCGCGCCATCTCGTAAGCCGCCGCGTAGTCCTTGCTCTGGAGAGCCTGGACGCCTTGCGAGGCGAACATTTGAGAGACGCCCGTCGGCGAAACGATCGTCCGGATCAGGTCGTCGCCCAGGCCTCCCGAGGACCCCGCTCCTCCCCCGGAAATAGGGCCGTTCGATCCGCCGGCGGGATCGGTGCCGCCCGTCCAGCCCCCCGGCTTCGGCTTGGACGGGTTCGTGCTCGGCGTGCCGTTCCCGTTCCCGTTCCCGTTCCCGTTCCCGTTCCCGTTCCCGTTCCCGTTGCCGTTCCCGTTGCCGGTGCCGCTCCCGTCGCCCGCCCCGGGTTTCGCCGGATTCAAGACGTAATTGGCCGAATCGAGCGCGAGCCGGGCCACTTCGGATCTCTCGAGCATCTCCTCC
>JAQTNG010000134.1 GCA_028714015.1 Elusimicrobiota bacterium
CGGGGCGGCGGCGCGGGCGGACCTCGCCAAGCCAGCGCACGGCCAGCATCAACCTCGGCCTGGCGCTCGAGGACATGGCCGCCGCGATTCGAATATACGAGAAGGCCCGCGCGCGCGGCATCGGCCGCGAGCTTCCGCTGTGAGCTCAACGCGGGCGGCTTTTTGGCATACTAGGGGCTCGCACGGAGGCATTATCAAGGTTGAAGAGCTGGCCCGCCTGCTGGGCGGAGAGATCAAGGGCGAGCCGGGCTTCGAGATCAAGGGCTTGCGCGACATCGAGAGGCTTTCCCCCGAGCAGCCGCTCGAGGACGGCTATCTCTACTTCATCGAGTCCAAGGCCGTGCTCAAGCGCCATCCTCTGGCCGCGGCCAACGGCGTGATCCTCACGACCGCCGAGCTCGCCGACCAGTTCCCCCGCGCGATCGTCGTCTCCGGCGACGCCCGCCTCGCGTTTTTTCAGGCGCTCTCGCGCTTCGACCGGGCGCCCGCATTCGCCCCGGGCGTCGGACCCAAGGCGCTCGTCGACCTCTCGGCCCGGATCGACCCGACCGCGAGCGTGCTGGACGGCGCCGTCGTCATGGCCCGCGCCACCGTCGGGCCCGCCTGCGTGATCTACCCGGGCGCGGTGATCGAGCCCGACGCGACGGTCGGCGAGGGCACGGTCATCCGCTCGAACGCCGTGATCGGCCATGGCTGCATGATCGGCAAGCGCTGCCTCATCCACTCCGCGACCGTGATCGGCGCGGACGGCTTCGGTTTTTATGACCGTCCGGGAGCCCGTCACAAGGTTCCCCACATCGGCAACGTCGTCATCGCCGACGACGTGGAGATCGGCGCCTCATCCACGGTCGACCGGGCCACGATCGAGAGCACGACGATCGGGCAGTTCACGAAGATCGACGACCAAGTGCACGTCGGCCACAACTGCAGCGTCGGGCGGTTCGTCTATCTTACCGGCAACAGCGCGATCGGCGGCTCGGTGGTCATCGAGGACGGCGCGATGATCTCGGGCATGGTCATCGTGAAGGATCACCTCAGGATCGCCGCGGGCTCGATCGTCCTGGGCATGTCGGGGGTCGCGCAGGACACCGAGCCCAAGCAGATTTACTTCGGCATCCCCGCCCGCAACGCGCGCGAGATGCACAAGATGAACGCCGCCCTCGCGAAGCTGCCCGAGATGCTGGTGAAGTTCCGGGAGCTCGAGGCGACGCTCGCGGAGAAGGCCTCATGAAAACCGCCCTGCTGATCGCCGCGCTCGCCGCCGCCGCCTGCAAGGCGCCGAAGCCCCCCGTGCCCGGCGAGCCCCCCGTGCCCGCCGTCGCCGCGGAGCCCGCCGCCGAATCGCCGATGGAGCCGAACAAGGCCGAGAAGTACGTCAGCGGCTTGCAGGCCGACGTGAAGCGCGCCGGGGAGGCCAAGGCGAAGGCCGACGCGGCGGCCAAGAAGACGGAAGAATCCGGAAAAATTCCGGAATGACGCCGTCCTCGTTGCTGATCGCCTTCGTCGCGCTCGAGCACGCCGCCTTCCTCGTGCTGGAGTCCTTTCTCTTCAGGACCCCGCTCGGCCTGAGGATCTTCAAGCTGACGCCCGCGGCCGCGGAAGCGTCCGCCGTCCTCGCCGCCAACCAGGGCGTGTACAACGGCTTTCTGGCGGCCGGGCTCGTTTGGGGCCTGCTCGCCGCGCCCGCCGCGTCGCTTTCGATCAAGACCTTCTTCCTCGCCTGCGTCGTCGTCGCGGGCGTCGTCGGAGGCGCGACCGCGAGCCGGAGCATCTTCCTCGTCCAGGCCTTGCCCGCGCTCGCTGCGCTCGGGCTTTTGAAAGCCGGGCGCTAGCCCCTAGAAGCTCGCGATCAGCGCGACGGACAGGATCGTGTCGTCCTTGCGCTTGCCGGCCGGCGGATGGCTGTCGTGCTTCCAGACGAACGAGTTCTTGATGGAGAACGCGCTCGAGACCGCCGCGGTCAGGGCCGTCTCCGTGTTGAGCCGCGCGTCGCGCTTGTCCTTGGGGCTCTGTATGTACTCCGCATCCTGGCTGAACTTCGCGGTCGCGGTGAAATCGCGCGTGTACTTCATGTAGGCGCGCACGGTGAGGTACGATTTGCGGCGTTCGTCGACGCGCTCCTCGTTGAAGTAGCCGGGGGCCGCCTCGCCGATCAGCAGATCCTTGGGGGACTTCCACAGCTCGCGGCCGGCGCCGACGGAGAAGTCGTGGCGGTGCCTCACGCCGGCGAAGATGTTCCGGTCCCAGCGGTATTTCTCGAAGAGGTAATTGCGGTCCGAGACCTTCTGCATGACTTTTTCCTGCGCGAAATACTGCTCGGCGACCACGCGCCCCTCGCTGCGCGCGCCGAGGCCTCCTGCCTCGAGCTCGAGCTTCGTGAGCGGCCCGAAGTCGTACGAGAAGAC
Source organism: Elusimicrobiota bacterium (assembly GCA_028714015.1). Taxonomy (GTDB): domain Bacteria; phylum Elusimicrobiota; class Elusimicrobia; order UBA1565; family UBA9628; genus GWA2-66-18. The sequence goes on from JAQTNG010000134.1 coordinate 2,406, forward strand.
GTCCTTGGCCGAGGTCGTCTGCGCCTTCACGTTGCCGTTCGCGTTGACGAAGGAAAGCTCGGCGGAGTCCTTCCAGGCGCGGACGGGGGCGGGGGCGTCCGCCGCGGCGGCGCCGGACGCGGCGAGAAGCAGGGCCAAGGGAAGCGAATGTTTCATGACGCGAGTATCTGAAATTATCGCGGTGAAAGGGTGACGGTCGCGTCAAGAAAACATGACCGCTGGACAAAAAAACGCTTTCGTGTTAGAATAATGACTAACCAGTCAGTCATTACAGGAACACCGAAATGGCAACCGTCAAAACCGTCGTCCGCGACCCCGACTCGAAGAAGCGCCTGATCCTCGCCGCCGCGCGCCGCCTGCTCGTCAAGCGCGGCTTCCAGGACATCGTGCTCGACGACATCGCGCACGAGGCCGGCGTTGCGAAGGGCACTTTGTTCCTCCACTTCAAGGACAAGGAAGAGCTGTTCTCCGCCGCGTTCGCCGACCTCGTCGACGGCCTGGGCCTCGAGCTCGAGGCGCTCCCCAAGACCGGCCTCGCGGGCAAGGAGCTGCTCGTCGCGGCCGCGAAGGTCGTGCTCACCCACTTCGATCACAGCCACGACTTCATGGCCCAGTTCAGCACGGGGCGCTTCCCCGGCTGCGGCGACCGCTCCTGTGAGAAGCTGATGGAGAAGTTTCGGACGAATCACGCGCATCTGCGCGCGATCCTCGTCCTCGCGTGCAAGGACGGCGGCAAGTCGTCGGCGGACCTCGGTTTCGCGGTCGCCGCCTTCTTCGGCCTGTGCCGCACGGCGACGATGCGCAAGATCATCGCGAAGCACGACAAGCCGCTCGAGCGGGAAGCCGAGAACGTCGTCGCGTTCTTCCTGGGCGGCAGCGGAGTCATGGTATGACCAAGAGCATCCTTCTTATCGCGGCGATCCTCCTCCCCCTTTCGGCCGCCGCGCAGACCGCGTCCACCGCGCCCGCCCCCGGGCGGCCCCTCGACCTGGCCGAGGCGTACACGCTCGCGCTCGCCCGCAGCGAGCAGATCGCGATTTCCGGCGAGTCGTATCAGGAAGCGATGGCCAAGGCCGACGAACTCTGGTCTCATGTCCTGCCGCAGGTCTCTTTGATGGGCAGGGAAGTCTTTCAGCAGGTGCCCAGGGGCGCGGGCACCAAGTACATACTGCCCAACACCGAACAGGGCTGGGTGACGGCGCATCAGCCGCTGTTCTCCGGATTGCGCGAGTATCTTGCCTACCGGGCGGCCAAGGACCTCGGCCGTTCCGCGGACCTCCAGCTCGAACGCGCCAAGCAGCTCCTTTATAAGGATGTCGTCCGCGCGTACCTCGACCTGCTCGGCGCGCAGAACGACATCCGCATACGACTGAGCCTGGTGGCGATCACGCGGGACCGGGTCAAGGACCTCAAGGAATTCCGCAAGGTCGGCCGCGCCCGCGCCAGCGAACTGCTCGCCGCGGAGTCCCAGCTCGCCCAGAACCTGGCGCAGCTCGAGACCTCGCGCGCGGTCGAGCAGGTGGCCCAGTTCAAGCTCGCCTTCCTGACCGGCGTCGACGAGCGCCTGGCGCTCAAGGCCGTGCCGGCTCCGGCGCCCGTGCCCGAGCTCGCCGGCGTGCTGGGCCGGGCCCGTTCGCGCCCCGACGTCGAGTCGCGCCGCTCGGACAAGGACGCGGCCGAGCTCTCGGTCAAGGTCATGTCCCGCCAGCGCTGGCCCACGCTCGCCCTCGACGCGAACTATTACTTCCAGCGCCCTCCCAGCCTCCTCTCGGACGGGAAGTGGGACGCGACGATCACCGGCTCGCTTCCCTTATATACCGGCGGCCAGATCGGCTCGCAGAAGCGCCAGCAGGAAGCCCGTATGCGCGCCGCGGACCAGGCGCTCTCCGCGGCCCTGCGCACCGCCGAGCTGGAGACGAAGTCGGCCCATCAGGATCTGCTCTCCTCCGCGTCCATCGTCAACGCGCTCGACAACGCGGCGCGCCTGGCCGAGGAAAACGCCAAGGCCCAGGCCGAGGACTACCGCCTCGGACAGGTGACGAACCTCGACGTTCTCGGCAGCCTCAATACCCTTCAGCAGACGCGCCTGCAGCTGGACGCGGCGCGGCTCGACGCTTATTGGTCCCGCGCGCAGCTCGAAGTCGCCGCGGGCGTCCCCGGAGGAGCACTGTGACCTTATCCGACCTGTCGATCAAGAACCCCGTCTTCGCGTGGATGCTGATGTTCGCGCTGATGATCTTCGGCTGGATCGGCTACAGCCGCATGGGCGTCTCCCAGATGCCCGACGTGGATTTCCCGATCGTCAACGTGGCGGTCACCTGGGAAGGCGCGGCGCCCGAGATCATGGAGGCCGAGGTCGTCGACGTCATCGAGGACGCGGTCACCTCGGTCCAGGGAGTCAAGGAGATCACCTCGTCCTCCAAGCTCGGCCAGGCCACGATCACCATCGAGTTCGAGCTCGACCGCGGCATCGACGTCGCCCTGCAGGAGGTCCAGACGAAGATCGCCCAGGCCCAGCAGCGCCTGCCCAAGGACATGGACCCGGCGATCGTGACCAAGGTCAACCCCGAGGATAACCCGATCATGTGGCTCGCGCTGTCCGGCGACGTGCCGGTCAAGGACCTGATGGTCTACGCGCAGGACCACCTCAAGAACCGCTTCCAGACCGTGCCCGGCGTCGGCGAGGTCCTGCTCGGCGGGCTCGTGCCGCGCAACCTGCGCGTGTGGCTCGACGCGGACAAGATGCGCGCCCAGCAGATCACGGTGTCGGACATCCTCGACGCGATCCGCCGCGAGCACGCCGAGGTTCCGGCCGGCCAGATCGAGACCGATGTCAAGGAGTTCAACGTCCGCACGCTCGGCGAGATCTCCGATCCGGCGGAGTTCGGCGGCCTTCTGATCACCCAGCGCGGCGGCAGCCCGATCCACATCCCGATCCCCCTCAAGGACGTGGCTCGCATCGAGGACGGACTCGCCGACGTGCGCCGCATCTCCCGCGTCGCCGGCAATCGCGCCGTCGGCCTCGGCATCCGCAAGCAGCGCGGAGCCAACGCCGTCGAGATCGCCACCGGCATCAAGCAGAAGCTGGCGGACATCCAGTCGACTTTGCCCAAAGGCATGAAGCTCGGCGTCCGTTTCGACTCGACCAAGTTCATCAAGGACTCCGTGCGCAACCTGACGCACCATCTCCTGCTCGCGGCGGTGCTGACGTCCCTGGTCTGCTGGCTGTTCCTCGGCTCCTGGTCTTCCACCTTGAACGTCCTCTTGGCGATCCCGACCGCGGTGCTGGGCACCTTCATCGTGACCTACTTCCTCGGGTTCACGCTGAACAGCTTCACCTTGCTCGGCCTGACCTTGTCGATCGGCATCATCGTCGACGACGCGATCATGGTGCTCGAGAACATCGTGCGCCATCGCGAGCTCGGCCAGGACAAGCTCACCGGCGCCGTGTTCGGCGCCCGCGAGATCACCTTCGCCGCGATGGCCGCGACGATCGCCGTGCTCGCGATCTTCCTGCCCGTCGTGTTCATGAAGGGCATCATCGGCAAGTTCTTCTTCCAGTTCGGCGTGACGATCTCGGCCGCGGTGTCGTTCTCGCTGCTCGAGGCCCTGACGCTCGCGCCGATGCGCTGCTCCCAGTTCCTCGAGGTCGGCGGCCACGGGAACGCCCTGATCCGCGCGGTCGACGCCGGCTTCGCGTGGTGCGCGGCGGCCTACCGCCGCCGGCTGGATTGGACGCTCTCCCATCGCTGGACCGTCGTCGGCTTCGGCGTGCTGTTCTTCGCGGCCTCGTTGATCAGCGTCAAGAAGATCCGCAAGGAGTTCGTCCCGGCGCAGGATCAGGGCATGTTCCTCGTGCGCATGGAGACGCCCGTGGGCTCCTCGTTCGAGTTCACCGACGGAAAGTTCAAGGACGCCGAGGCCTGGCTGATGAAGAACCCGACCGTCGAGGGCTACTACTCCGCGGTCGGCGGCTTCCAGGGCGGCGAGGTCAACTCGGGCATTCTGTTCGTCACGCTCAAGGACCTGGCCGACCGTCCGAAGAACGAGAAAGGCCGGACGATCACCCAGGGCGACGTGATGAAGGACGCCCGTGCATCCTTGAACGCGATTCCCACGCTCCGCGCGCTGATCCTGGACCTTTCGCAGGGAGGCTTCTCCTCGTCGCGCGGCTTCCCGATTGAGTTCACGATCCGCGGCCCCGACTGGGACACCTTGATCAAGACCGCCGTCGACTTCAAGGCGCGGCTCGAGAAGACCGGCGAGCTGCTCGACGTGGACACCGACTACAAGAGCGGCATGCCCGAGGTCCGCGTGTATCCGGACCGCGCGAAGGCGTACGCGCGCGGCGTATCGATCCAGTCGATCGGGACGACGATCAACGCGATGATCGGCGGCGTACGCGCGGGGCTGTTCACCGACAACGGGCGCCGCTACGACGTCCGCGTCCGGACGGAGGCGAAGTACCGCCTGGCGCCCGAGGACATCAGCAAGTTCTACGTGCGCAACAACCGGGGCGAGATGATACGCCTCTCCGAGGTGGTCAGGCTCGAGACCCGGCCGTCGCTGCTCGCGATCACGCGCAAGGACCGCGAGCGCGCGATCGGCATCTACGCCAACGTCGTTCCGGGCAAGTCCCAGGCGCAGATTCTGGCGAACATCGAGAAGCTCGGCAAGGAGACCTTGCCCGACGGCTATCACGTCGTGTTCTCGGGCTCGTCGAAGACCTTCAAGGAGTCTTTCCAGAGCCTGCTGTTCGCCTTGGTTCTCGGCATCCTCGTCGCGTACATGGTGCTCGGGGCGCAGTTCAACAGCTTCGTGCACCCGGTCACGGTCCTGCTGGCGCTTCCGTTCAGCCTCTCGGGCGCGTTCCTGACGCTGTGGGCCTTCGACAAGAGCCTCAACATCAACTCGATGATCGGGCTGCTGCTTCTGATGGGGCTCGTGAAGAAGAATTCGATCCTGCTCGTGGACTTCACGAACCAGCGGCGCGACGAGGGGCTCGATCCCCGCGCGGCCCTGCTCGACGCCTGTCCCGTGCGGCTTCGGCCGATCCTGATGACGTCGATCGCGACGATCGCGGCGGCGATTCCGACCGCTCTCTCCCGCGGCGCGGGGTCGGAGGCGACGGTGCCGATGGCGCTGTCCCTGATCGGCGGCGTGACGGTTTCGACCGTCCTGACTTTGTTCGTCGTGCCGGCCGCCTACAGCCTCTTCGTCCGGCTCGAGAGCGGCAAGGCCCAGTCGACCCACGCGGCGGTGATCCGCGCGGTGCGTCAGGCCGAACGGGCCGAGGACGATCGAGTGAACGCCGGGCGCTGATCCATGACGGAAACCGCCGACGGCGAGCTCGCCCGGCGCGCCGCGGACGGCGACGACGGCGCGTTCGCCGCGCTCGTGCGCCGTCACGCGCCTCGCGTGCGGGCGCTGTGCGCGGCGACCTTGCGCAATGAGGCGGAGGCCGAGGACGCCGCCCAGGAGGCCTTTCTCAAGGCCCACCGGGCGCTGGGCCGCTTCTCGGGCGAGGCGTCCTTCGGGACCTGGCTTCACCGCATCGCGGTCAATGGCTGCCTCGACCGTCTGCGCGCCGCGGGCCGCCGCCGCTCCGAGTCGCTCGACGCCCTTTTAGAAGCCGACGGGACGGTCCTCGGGCGCGTTCTTTCAGAGCCCTCGCCGGCGCAGGCGCTCGAGGACCGCGACACCGTCGCCCGCCTGCTCGCGCGCCTGACCCCCGACCAGCGCCTCGCGCTGACGCTGCGCGAGGCCGAGGGCATGAGCTACGAGGAGATCGCCGCGGCGCTGTCCTGCTCTCTGGACGCGGTCAAGGCGAGGCTCAAGCGCGGTCGCGCCGAGCTCATTAAAATGTCACGACACTTTTCGGGCTCGGATATCGTCTAATCAGCGAGGCCCCATGACACACGAACAGATCCAGGAACGGCTGAACGAGTGGCTCGACGGCGAGCTCGACGCTTCCGCGTTCGCGGAGGTGTCCTCCCACCTCGACGCCTGCGCCGCCTGCAAGGGCGACGTTCTCCGCCTGCGGCGCCTCGGCGCGGCCCTTTTCAAGTCGCCCGCCGCCGCGGATTCCCGCTCGACGGAGGCCTTCGTCGCCCGCGTGATGGCGCGCGTCGAGGCGGAGTCCGTCTCCCCATGGGAGAAGTTCGCGGCGCGATTTCTCGCTCCCGCCTTCGGTCTGGCTCTCGCCGGACTGATCTTCACGATTTACGTGCCCCGCGCCGACATCGACGCCCCCCTTGGCGTCGTGGCGTCGGTCGACGCGGACTCCGTCCTGGGGGTGGCGCCTTGAGCCGCGCCTGGCGACTCGTCCTGCCCGCCGTCCTGGGGGGCATGCTCGCCGGCGTCTGGATCGGCTCGCGCTTCGAGCGCGCGGCCGAGCGGCGCATGCGCCGCGAAGGCCCGAACCCGGAGCGCGTGCTGAAGATGCTCCGGCATGAATTGAAGCTCCGCGACGACCAGGCCGAGGCGGTCCGCAAGATTCTCGAGTCGAAGCGCCCGGCGTTCCAGGCCATCCGCCGCGAAGGGGAGGCCCGCATGTTCGCCCTGCGCGCCGAGATCGACGACGACATCTCCCCCCTGCTTGATGACGCCCAGAAGACGAAGCGGGACGAGCTGCGCGCGCGCTGGGAAAAGCACCGGAATGAGCCGGGCCCGCATGATGCGCATTAGCCTCTCCGCCCTCGCTCTCCTGCTGCTCGCGGGCGCCGCCCGCGCCGCCGACGGCGGGGTGCTGACCTGGGAAGACAGCGTCGCCGAGGCGGCGCGCGCGAATCCGGCCTTGTCGTCCTCCCGGCTCAGCGTGGACGCGAGCCGCGCCTCCTACTACTCGTCGTTCGACGGCTTCCTGCCGTCAGATCGGAAGAGCA
>JAQTNG010000135.1 GCA_028714015.1 Elusimicrobiota bacterium
GAAGATGGGCTTCGCGGCCGAGCGCACGATGCGCATCGCCCAGTCCCTCTACGAAGGCGTGGACATCGGCGGCACGGATCCGGCCGGTTTGATCACCTACATGCGCACCGACTCGTTCTCGATCGCCAAGACCGCGGCCGAGGAATGCGCGCTCTTCGTCAAGGACACGTACGGCGCGAACTACGCCCCGGCCGAGCCCCCGACCTACCAGACCAAGTCGCGCGGCGCCCAGGAAGCCCACGAGGCGATCCGGCCCACGAGCGTCCTCCGTACTCCCGATGAAGTCCGCAAGTTCCTGAACCCCGACCAGATCCGCTTGTACGAGCTGATCTGGAAGCGCTTCGTGGCCTCCCAGATGATCGAGGCGACCTACGACACCGCGGCGGCCGACGTCGAGAACGGCGAGTCCCTGTTCCACTGCACGGGCCGCACGCTCAAGAGCGAGGGCTTCCTGCGCGTGTACCGCGACGCCCCCAAAGGCGACGAGGAGCCCGACGAGGAGGTCGAGGAGGAGGGCAGCCGGCTGCCGCCTCTCGTCGAGGGCGACGTCCTCAAGCTGGTCGAGCTGAAGCCCGAGGAACACCGCACGAGCCCGCCCCCGCACTACAACGAAGCGAGCCTGATCCGCGCGATGGAAAAGCACGGCATCGGCCGCCCGTCCACCTACGCGCCGACGATCAAGACGATCGTGGACCGCGGCTACGTGCGCCGGAACATGAAGGACCGCAAGCTCATCCCGACCGAGCTCGGCATGCTCGTGACCACGAAGCTCAAGGGCCACTTCCCGGACGTGGTCAGCCTCACTTATACCGCTAATGTGGAAGCCCAGCTCGACAAGATCGCCGAGGGCCAAGCGTCCTGGACCGACGTGGTCAAGACCTTCTACGCGCCGTTTTCCAAAGCCCTCGACGCGGCCGCGACCGAGATGGAAGCCTCCCGCATCGAGCCCAAGATGTCCGACGAGCTGTGCCCGATCTGCACGGCGCCCATGCTCATCCGCGAGAGCCGCTTCGGCAAGTACCTCTCCTGCTCGACCTTCCCGAAGTGCAAGGGCAAGATCCAGCTGACGCCCGAGGGGCAGAAGGTCGTCCTCGAGCTGACCGGCGAGAACTGCGACCTGTGCGGCAAGCCGATGGTCATCCGCACGGGCCGCAAGGGCAAGTTCATGGCCTGCTCCGGCTACCCGGAGTGCAAGAACACCTTCTCGCTCGACGCCGACGGCAAGAAGATCGAGGGCTCGCGCCCCCTGCTGACGACGCGCCCGTGCAACAAGTGCCAGAAGCACATGTGGCTGCGCGTCGGAAAGCGCGGTTTCTTCCTGACCTGCCCCGGCTACCCCAAGTGCCGCAATCTGAAGCCGGTGTCTAAGGACGAGGGCGAGAAGCTCCGGGTCGAGGGCGAATCCCTGCGCGCGGCGCAGATCGCCGCCCGCCTGGCGGCCTTGCCTCCGGTTCCCGCGGTCCCGGCGGCCCCGGAAGCCCCGCAGGCCCCGAGCTGACGGGCGGGACATGAGCCAGCTCGACCAAGCCCAGGGGCCGCTGCGCCTCCAGACCGAGCGCTTCCTCACCCATCTGCGCGCCACGCGCAACTACTCCCCGCACACCCTGCGGGCCTACGGCAAGGACCTGTCGGCCTTCGTCGTCAAATACCCGGAGCTCGAGCCGGGCGGCATCGAGCGCGTGCACGTGCGCGCCTTCCTCGCCGATCTCCAGAAGGAGGGGGGCCTGGCTCGGGCGAGCATACTGCGGCGCATGGCGGCCCTGCGCTCCTTCATCAAATTCCTGCGCTCCTCCGGCCTCTTGAAGGGAAACCCGGTCTTCGGCGTCCCCCTGCCCAAGCGCGGCCGCCCCTTGCCGAAATTCCTGACGGAAAACGAGATGACCGAGCTGTTTTCCGCGCCCCACAATTACGACGCGTCCCAGTATGCCCGCGACCGTTCCCTGCTCGAGCTGATCTACTCCTCGGGTCTGCGCCGCTCCGAGGTCGCGTCGCTCAACGTGGGCGACGTGGATTACATGGCGGGAACCGTGCGCGTGTTCGGCAAGGGTTCTAAGGAACGAATAGTGCCGGTCGGAAACGACGCGCTCAGGTGCCTGCGCGATTACCTCAAGCGCCGCAGCGGACCCGAGGACGCCGAGCCCATGTTCCTCAACTCCCAGGGAAAGCGGCTCTCCGACGGGGGGATCGTCTACCTGCTCAGCCGGTGGATCAAGCGCTCCTCCCTCAAGAAAAAGATCACGCCCCACGTCCTGCGCCACAGCTTCGCGACGCATCTGATGAACCACGGCTGCGACATTCGCACGGTCCAGGAGATGCTAGGCCATGTCAGCCTCCAGACCACCCAGATTTACACCCACGTCTCCCTCGACCGGATGAAAGAGGTCTATAAGGACGCCCATCCGAGAAGCACGAAATGAATAACGGGGTCAGGCTTTCCGATCTTGCAATTCTCCATCGGGGATTCGTGAGGAGAATTGCAAGATCGGAAAGCCTGACCCCTTGTAGCCAATGAAAGACAAGATCGAGCTTCTCATGGAGGAGACCGGCTGCGACCGCGGCGAGGCGGAGCTCGCCCTCGAGATGTGCGGCTACGAGGTCGAGGAGGCCGTCCGCCAGATTCCGCGCCTGCTCAACGACATCTGCGCCCTCAAGGGGAAGTTCGTGCGGCCGGACGAGAACCAGCACGGGCTTTTTCTCGTCGTGCTGAACCTCAAGAGCCGCAAGGTCCTGAGGGCCCGCGCCGTCATGTCCTACGATCCCGCGGTCTGCGCGGTCGAGCTCGACGAGGACTGGTTCGCCTTCGAGAAGCACCTGTACGGGTGCCGCCTCTGGGACGGGAGCCTGCCCGCCGAGAGCCTCGAGGTCGAGCAGCGCCTGGCCGCGCACTTCCGCGCCGCCGAGCCCGCGGTCTTCGACCTCCTGCGCACGGCCGGCGAGGAGGAGGCCACCGCCGAGCTGGCGGCTCCTCTGCGCGCGCATTTTCGAGATCAAGGTTTGAGCCTGCGCCTGAAAAAGGATATCCTCGACCTCGGCCAGTTCCAGTCCCTGCGCAAGGTGCCGGCGCCGGCCGCTCGCCGCGGCAAGCCCTCGTTGGGCGTGCCGCCCGAGGAGGATTTGCTCGTCTTGAAGATTACCCTCGAGGAAGACCCCGAGGGCGTGCCCGCCGCCGAGCTGCACGCGGGAGACATGGTGTTCGCCCGGATCGTCGACGGGCGCGACATCGCGCAGTACCTGGCCCGTCTGTTCGGCGGGCTGACGGCGTCTGGCCCGGTGCCCATCGAGGTCCCGGTCGAGGCGATCGAGTCGAGCCCGGCCGGCACTTTGGCCCGGGTCCGCTTCGCCGTCGGGGTCGCGGGTGACGCGGTCGTGCCCGGCGACAAGCTGTACAAGGCCGCGCGCGGCGCTGCTCACGGCCGCGGCGACGGTTCGTGGTGGCGCCGATTTTTTAAGGGCTAGTCGGGGTCAGACCTCCCGTTGTAGCGTAACAACGCAACAACGGGAGGTCTGACCCCAAAGGAGAATTTCATGCCGGCACTCGTGGTCGTGGGCGCCCAGTGGGGCGATGAAGGTAAGGGAAAAATCGTCCATTTTCTCGGCAAAGACGCGGACTGGGTCGTGCGCTATCAGGGAGGCAACAACGCGGGACACACGGTGGTGTTCGGCGGGCAGAAGTACGCCCTGCACCTGACCCCGTCGGGGATTTTGGCCAAAGGCTGCAAGAGCGTCATCGGCAACGGCGTCGTCGTCGACCCCAACGCGTTCGTCAAAGAGGTCAAGATGCTCGAGAGCCGGGGCATCAAGGTCCGCGGACGCCTCTTCCTCAGCCTCGCCGCCCACGTCATCCTCCCGTACCACATCTACGTCGACACCCTCCGCGAGGAGGGCGGCCGGGGCATCGGCACCACCAAGCGCGGCATCGGTCCGTGCTACGAGGACAAGGTCGCGCGCATCGGCATCCGCGTCGCCGACTACCTCGATCCCGAGTCCTTCCGCAAGCTCGTCCGCAGGAACCTGAAGGTCCGCGCCGCCGAGCTCACCCGTGTTAAGCCTCTTAAGGAAATCGAGAAAGAGGTGTTCAAGGACTACGACCGCCTGCGCCGCTTCCTGGCCCCGTTCGCGGCCGACTGCTCGGTCCTCCTTGAGGCCGCCAATAAGAAGAAGAAGCGCCTGCTCCTCGAGAGCGCCCAAGGCTCGATGCTCGACCTGGACCACGGCACCTACCCTTTCGTCACCTCCTCGAACCCCGTCGCGGGCGGCGCCTGCGCCGGCGCGGGCATCGGCCCGACGGCGATCACGGCCGTCATGGGCGTGACCAAGGCCTACACGACGCGCGTCGGCCTGGGACCCTTCCCGACCGAGGTGGAGGGCCACGTCGGGAACTACATCCGCGAGGTCGGCAAGGAGTACGGGACGACGACCGGCCGCGCCCGGCGCATCGGCTGGATCGACATACCCCAGCTCAAGGCCGCCATCCGCATGAACGGCATGACCGCCTTGACGATGACCAAGCTCGACACTCTGGCGGGCGTGCACCCGATCAAGATCTGCACGGGCTATAAGATCGGAAACAGGCGCTTGCCCGACTTCCCGGTGTCGCGCCGGGAGCAGCTCGACGTCGAGCCCGTCTACGAATCCTACCCCGGCTTCTCCGGCGACCTGAGCCGGGCGAAGAAGTTTTCGGACCTGCCGCGCGGCGCGCGCGAGTACGTGCTCGCCATCGAGAAAAAGCTCGGCGTGCCGGTCGCCATCGTCTCCGTCGGCCAGAGCCGGGAGCAGACGATCGTTCGCGACGCGAGGCGGCTTTGGAGTTAGTTTTCTCGTCGAGACATGCGATTGTCAAGGCCGTGGGTCTTGACAATAAAACGGCGCCTGCTATACTCCGAAGGTCGAACGTTGGAGCGATAAACCGGCAAACCGTTCGCGAGGGCGGGGCGCAAAGCGGAGGGCCTCGAAGAGTCCCGAGGTCGCCTGGCTACCGAAACCAAACATGCTGAAACACGGCGTGCGTGCACGATTTCGCTCGGCCCTTGCTTATCATGGACGGGACAGAGGGGTTCCATGGTTGGTGGGGCCGGGCCTGTTTTTGGCCCTGGCGCTTCTCGCGCCGGCCGGCCGCGCGGAAACCGCGGCCGGTCTTGACGCGCAAGGGGTCGATCCCCGGGCCGCCGTGGAAAACCGCTGGGGCCTCGACGTCCGCGACACGCAGGGCCGCCCCGTCACCCGCGAGCAAGTCCTGACCGACCTGAAGGGCGCGGCGGTAACCCGCGCGGCCGAGAACGCTTTCACCAGCAGCCTGCCTCGGGCCCGCGCCGTTTTGTCGGCGCTCGAGCTCCTGGCCGAGGCCGCGGCCGCCTTCCGCCTGGCGTCCACCGGCTTTCCCCTGCCCGAGCTCCTGCCCGGCCTGCCGGGGGGGCCTCCGAAGCTGGCGGTCCTGTGGCTTCTCGTCCTGGCCTCCGCGGCCATGACCGTCTCGTTTTGTTGTCGTCCCGAAACCCGCCTGACGCTTTCCCGTTCCCGCCAAAGCTCCATCGAAGTCCTCCGCTGTTAAAAAGGGTTCCAACCCCCCTTTTCGCCTGCGGCGAAAAGGATTAATAAACAGCGTCGAGTGAGCCGTCATGGCCCCGTGTAGGACACATTTCCGACACCTGGTCCCCGCCGAATAACCGCACTATAGAGGGTCAAATGACCATTCTTGGGTGGAGTGCGTCTTCTTATTACGCGCGCACGCGAAATAGCGCATTGCTCGTTGCGATGCTCTTTTTGGCGTGCGCCCTTTTGTGCGCGCATTCTATACGCGCGCACGCGCAGGCGCCCGCGGCCGTCCCGGCGCGGCCTTCGGACACCGAGTATCCGATCCGCTCCGCCAAGGAGCTGGTGATCGCACTGCGGACCAACAGCCCCGATGCCCAGCGCAGCGCCAATGCGGTTCTGAAGCGGGCCGACCCGGCCATGGTCGAGGAGCTGATCCGCTACGGCCAAGGCTCCCGCCGCGAGCTGGCCCAGAGGGTCCTGCTGCGCATGGGCGGCAACGCGGTTCCGGCCCTGATGAATTTGCTGGACGACGAGGCTCTGGGCGTTTCGGCGGGGGCCGCCCTGTACCAGATTCTGGATACGGGCGACTTCGAGCGCATACCGGCCCTGATCGCCTGCGCCCGGACCAAGGAGTCGGTGAAGAACTATTGCGCCACGGCCCTGGTCAAGGTCTCGTCGGCGAAGGCCGCCGCTCACGTCCCGGCTCTCGCCGCCTGCCTGACCGGCGGGGACCATGAGCTGCGCGCGTACTGCGCGGCGGCCCTGGGCCGCATCGGCGCGAAGGCCGCGCCGGCGACCGACGCCCTGATCTCCGCCCTCGGCGACGCCGAGCCGGTGACGCGCGCCCGGTCGGCGGCGGCGCTCGGCGCCATCGGGCGCGGGGCGGCCAAGGCCGCTCCGGCCCTGCGCCGGGCCCTCAAGGACTCCTCGTCCGAGGTGAGCCGCGAGGCCCGGGCCGCCCTGAGGAAAGTCGGTGCGTAAGCCCTCCCTCGGCCGCCTGCTCGCCGCCGGCGCCTTCATGGCGTTCGCGGCGCTGTGGCCGCTGAAGGGGGCCGACGCCGCTCAGCGCGTCATCGGCACCAACGGCGCCAGCACCGCCTATGCCGGCCAGCGCAACGTCATCTACAAGCCCGGCATCGGCTATTGGGCCTTCTTCAAGGCGACCAACGCCGACCGCGTGGTGTGGCGCTTCTCGGTCGACGGCCAGGTCTGGTCGGCGAAGGACGAGGCCGGCAATACCGTCGCTCAGGCCGACGTGTTCCCGTTCCTTTCGCTGGCTCCCGACGCGGCGTGGGGCAACCCGAGCGTCTGGTACGCGGCCAACAAGAACCGCGTGTACGTGGTCGCCAACGACGCGGCTAACGACGCCGTGGGCGGCGGTTCGACGGTGGACGGCGCGATGGGCGACGCGACCGGCAACAAGCTGTTCGTGCGCTACGGCTCGCTGAACGACGACGGCTCGATCACCTGGAGCAACATCGTGCGCCAGCGCATGACCGAGCGCATCCGCACCGGCGGCGGCAGCGGCGCGGTCGAGTGTCAGATCCCGACGAACAACACCAACGTGACCTACGACGTCCGCGCCCAGCGGGCGGCGACGGTGGTCTACTCGAGCTCGACCCTCGACGAGTACGTGATGCTCGCCGCCGACACCGCGGGCAGCGGCGGCTTCGGCATGGGCACGATCGTGCTGACGAACCTTTCGGCCGACGTCTCCTCTTACATCGACGTCAACGCCAATCCCCACGTCTATACATACTGCCAAAGCGCCTCCGCGAACACCGCGCTCGACAACACGCTCGAGCCCTTGGCCCAGGCGACCTTGGTGCCCGTCCGCGAGACGGTCAGCCGCGGCCGCGTCCTGATGACGAACCGCGCGGACAACATCGACCCGACTCCCGTCAGCGAGAACAACGGCGCGTACGTGCGCCTGAGCTCGGCGACCATACAGACCACGGCGGAGGGCACCGAGGTGGCCTTGGGCCAGCAATTCTACTCCCTCGACACCATCAACGAGGAAGACGGTTTCGGCGTCGGGTCGATCAACGAGGTCGGCAGCCCCGTGGCCCACTTCGCCTACATCGACACGGCGGGCGACGTGTCCTACCGCCGCCGCAACAACTCCGGCTCCTGGACCGGGCCTTTCACGCTCGACGCGACCGGGACCAGCGGCACGCTCGCCGCGCCGCTTCACGATCCCGCGATCTCGGTCGTTCAAAAGGCGGGGACGATACCGGATACCTATATTGTGTACTCGAGCTCGGACCGCAGCCAGCTCAACTACGTCGCCTGCCGCAACAACGCGGCGAGCACCGCGGGCTGCGACGCGATCAAAACCTTCCGCCAAGGCGCGGACTTCGCCAATCCCAAGCTCGGCTTGTGGGGCGCGGCCAACGAGCCCCTGCCGATCATGTGGAGCGACCTCACCAACGTCTACTTCGACAAGATCATCACCTCCACCTTCACGATCCCGGTCGTGACGAACGTCAGCACCGCCGTCTTCATGAACGCGCACCTGACCCGGCCGAACTTCGACGTTCTCGTCACGGGCATCAACCTGCAGTACATCACCGGCGTCTCGTCGCCGACTCCGTCTTTCCGGATATTGGCGAGCTCCGAAGCCCAGACCGACATCGCCGTCACCTCGGTGACCTATGTCAGCAGCAGTTCCTTCCGCGCGTCCATCGTCTTGTCGACGCACGTCCTGGCGGGCTTCGACTTCGACATGCGCGTCGGTTTGGGCGACGGCCAGGAGTATCCGACCAGGTACGACCGCAACGGCGGCATCGGCTCGAACAAGGCCTTGTCGTTCCGCCTGAACCCGCCCACCATCACGGATGTCAGCGACGAGGACATGGGCCCGAATCCGTTCGTTTCCGGAGGCACGTCCATCGAGATCGCCGGCCCGCATGCGAACCGGGCCGTCCGCATCGGCGGCACCGGCTTCATGAACTGGACCGGCCAGGGCGCGGCCTCGGTCCTGCCGAGCACGAACACGGTCTCGATCCAGTTCCAGAACGCCTCGGGCGCCATCGAGCCCAACATCGCGGTCGATTCTCTGACCTATACGGGCAGCACCTATCTGACCGCGTACCTGGACATCTCCACGGCCACGCCCGGCGGCCAGTACACCTTGATCCTGACGAACCCGTCCTCCGGCACGGCCCTGTCGGCGGCGTCGACCTTCTATGTCACCGTGCCGACCGCGTCGATCACCGCGCCGTTGACCGTGTCGGGCAACAGCCTCGGCTTCACGGCGGTCGCCGGCAAGGTCGGCTTCAGCGCCGGCGGCTTCGAACTGGGGCAGACCTTCGTCAGCTCGGCGTCGGTGCGCATCACCCACGTCTCGACCGGGAAGGTGTGGAACGGATCCGTCATGACGACCTCCGGGTTCGCGGACGAGGAGGCCAAGTGGAGGCTGGCGGTCTTGAGCCCGGGCAGCACGGCTTATTCCTTCCCGTTCGACACGTCGCTCTTCGCCAACGTCCCGGACGACGGCCCCTACGAGATCGCCGTGCGCGCGCAGACGAACGACGGCGGCATCGGCGATCCTTATTATCCGGCGCAGATCAGCACGAAATCGGTCAACCTCGACCGGTTCCCGCCGGCCGCGGCCATACAGCTGCCGGTGGCGGGGGCCACCAACACCGTGACCGCCATCTCCTATCAGTTCTCCGACATGGGCACCGGCGTGCTGATCAGCAGCATCATGGTCCAGGACATCGGCATACCGAC
>JAQTNG010000136.1 GCA_028714015.1 Elusimicrobiota bacterium
TGACCACCGCCTCGCGCATCTCGACGGAGAACATGGCCGTGTTGACGCGGTAGGAGCCGGGCAGCAAAATATCGATCTGCGGGCCTTTCTGGCCGCCCTGTTCGAGGAAGGCCTGTCCGTTCTGGAAGCTTTCGTGTCCCTTGACGCTCCGGCCGAGCAGGCGGCCCGGCGTGATGGGCTGGCCGTCGGTGGCGACGACGACGCCGATCTTGTTGTTCGTGATGCGCAGGGCCGGGCGCTTGACCACCTTGAAGAGATAGGGATTGACGCGATAGGTGCCGGGGGGCAGTATCTGCACCTGCGGGCCCTTCTCGCCGCCGCCGGTCAGGAAGGCCTCGCCGTCCTGGAAAAGATTGTGGTTGCCGAGGGCTTTTCCGAAAATTCGGCCCGGAGGCACCGGCGCGCCGTCGATGGATTCGATCAGCCCGACTTCATTTTCCGCCACCACCATCATCGGCGCCTTCTCCGTTCTATATAAAAAGGGCGTGAGCAGATGCAGGCCCGGGCCGAGTATGCGGGCCTGTATGCCGACCTCGTTGGCCATCGCGACGACGCGGCCCTCGGGCATCGAGCGTCCGAGCCAGCGCCTCTCGAGCACGGCGATCTGCGTGCCCCCGACGACGACGATCGAGTTGTAGATGAAGACGATCGCCGCGAAGACGAGCAGGGCGAGCACCGCGGATCCGAAATCGCCGGTGAGGCCGAGAGAGGAGAGGAAGTTCGTGATCAAGCCCATGGGGGACGGCCTCCGGAGAACGCCTAGGTCACAGGCATTCTAAGAAGTCGTTACACAGGTGACAAGGCCCAGGGGGGCCCGACGGCGACTGTTTTCGGAAACAGTTGGGCGGGAGGGCATAAAAAAGCCCCCCTTGATAGGGGGGCTTTTCTCGCTGGGACTAGAACTCTTCGCTGAACGCGACCGCGCCCGTCACGCCCGTCTGGTACGCGGACACGCGGCGCTCGAAGAAGTTTGCGAGCTCCTGCACGTCCTGCAGTTCCATGAAATTAAACGGATTTTTGGAACCGTAGACCGGCTTGATGCCGAGGTTGGCCAATCGCTGGTCGGCGACGCACTGGAGGTACTGGCGCATGCCGTTGACCGAGAAGCCGGCGATGCCGCCGCCCAGGAGGTCCTCGGCGAAGGCCATCTCGCACTCGATGGCTTCCTGCATCATCAAGACGACGTCCTGCTCCATTTTAGGAGTAAAGAGCGTGGGGTCTTCGGACCGGGCCGTCTTGATGATCTCCATGGCCGCGGCGATGTGCATGGACTCATCCCGGAACACCCAATTGGTGCCGCCCGCCAGGCCGTTCAGCAGGCCCTTCGATCTCAGGAAGTAGACGTAGGCGAAGGCGGCGAAGAAGAAGAGGCCTTCGACGCACGAGGCGAAGCAGATCAGATTCATCAGGAACTGGCGTTTCTGCTCCTGCGTCTCGGTGCGATCCAGCTTATTGATCGAATCGATCCACTTGAACATGAACTCGCCCTTGCGCTTGATCGAGGGGATGTTGTCGATGGCGGCGAAGGCCTGCTCGCGCTCGGCGGGATCGGGGATGTAGGTGTCGAGCAAGGTGAGGTAGAACTCGACGTGCACGGCCTCCTCGAAGAGCTGGCGCGAGAGGTACACGCGCGCCTCGGGGGAGTTCACGTGCTTGTAGAGATTCAAGACGAGGTTGTTGCTGACGATCGAGTCGCCGGTCGCGAAGAAGGCGACGAGGCGGTGGATCAGGTGGCGCTCGGCGGGCGTGAGCTTCGACTTGAGGTCGGTGACGTCGTGCGAGAAGTCCACTTCCTCGACGGTCCAGGTGTTCTTGATCGCGGCCTTGTACATCTCGAAGAACACGGGATACTTCATCGGGCGGAGCGTCAAAACGAAGCCGGGGTCGAGAATCATGGGGTCTCCTGGAAATGAAAATGGAAAATCAACGGGCGGGGACCCGAAGGTCCCCGCCCGTCACGTGTTATCGGTTACTGGCACGCCTCGCAGCTCTCCGGGTTCTCCAGGGAGCACGCGACCGCGGCCGCGTCCGAGACGGCCGGCGCTATAACGGAAACGTTGGCGGCCGGTGCCGCCACCGCGATCGTCGTCTTGGCGATCTTCGTCGCGGGGCGCGAGCGCAGGTAATAGGACGTCTTGAGCCCCTTCTTCCACGCGTACATGTACATGGAGGAGAGCTTGCCGATGTTCGGGCTCTCCATGAAGAGGTTCAGCGACTGCGACTGGTCGATGAACGCGCCGCGGTCGGCGGCCATGTCGATGAGCGAGCGCATCGGGATCTCCCAGACGGTGCGGTAGGTCGCCCGGATGGGCTCCGGGATCTCCGCGATGTCCTGGATCGAGCCCTCGGCCATCATGATGCGCGCGCGCATCTCCTCGTTCCAGAGGCCGAGCTTCTTGAGCTCCAGGCACAGGTACTTGTTCACCTGGAGGAACTCTCCGGACAGCGTTTCTCTCTTGAAGAGATTTGAGATCTGCGGCTCGGTGGCCTCGTAGGCGCCGACGATCGAGGCGATCGTCGCGGTCGGAGCGATCGCGAGCAGCAGGGAGTTGCGCAGGCCCTTCTTGACCATTTCCGCGCGCAGCTTTTCCCATCGAGTCATGTCGGAAGGGGTCACGCCCCACAGCTCGAACTGGAACACGCCCTTCGCGGCCTTCGTCTCGGGGAAGGACAGGTGCGGACCCTTGGCTCCCGCGAGCTCGACGGACGCCGAGAGCGCGTGGAAGTAGATTTCTTCCGATATTTTTTTGGAGAGATCTCGCGCCTCGTTGGAATCGAACGGATAACCCAACTGGAAGAACGCATCTTGGACGCCCATCACGCCGAGCCCCACCGGACGCCACTTGGAATTGCTGGCTTTGGCCGCCGCCGTCGGATAATAATTTATGTCGATGACGCGGTCGAGGTACTTGACCGCGGTGCGCACGTTCGCCGCGAGCTTGACGAAGTCGAAGCGGCCGTCCTCGACGTGCTTGCCGAGGTTGATCGAGCCGAGGTTGCAGACCGCGGTCTCGCCCTGGCTCGTCACCTCGATGATCTCGGTGCAGAGGTTTGAAGAATGGACCACGTTCGCCGGGGACCCGGTCTGGTTCGCCTTTAAATTGCTGGCGTCCTTCCAGTTCATCCAGCCGTTGCCGGTCTCGGCGAGGGACTTCATCATGCGGGCGTACAGATCGCGCGCCTTCACCTGACGCACGAACAATTTTTTCTCTTCGCCTTCGAGATAGGCTTCTTCAAAGGCCTTCCCGTAGAGGTCGGTCAGTTGGGGCATGGTCTTCGGGTCGAACAAGGACCAAATCCCGTCCTCCTCGGCCCGCTTCATGAATAAATCAGGGATCCAGTGCGCGAGGTGGAGGTTGTGCGCGCGCCGGGCCGCGTCGCCGGTGTTGTCGCGCAGTTCCAGGAATTCTTCGATGTCCGCGTGCCAGGTCTCGAGATAAACCGCGCAGGCGCCCTTGCGCTTGCCGCCCTGGTTGACGGCGACGACGGAGGAATCGAGCGTCTTGAGCCACGGTATGATGCCGTTGGACTGGCCGTTGGTCGAGCGGATCAAGGAGCCGCGCGCGCGGACGCGCGAGTAGGACACGCCGATGCCGCCCGAGAACTTCGAGAGGAGCGCGATGTCCGTGTAGCGGTTGTAGATCGCCTCGAGGTCGTCGGCGGGCGAGTCGAGCAGGTAGCACGAGCTCATCTGCGGGTGCTTCGTGGCCGAGTTGAACAAGGTCGGGGAGCTCGGCATGTGCTCGAAGCGCGAGATCAGGTTGTAGAACTCGACGGCTTCCTGCACGGTGTCGGCGAGGCCGCAGGCCACCCGCATGAAGAAGTACTGGGGAGCCTCGAGGACCTCGCGGGTCTCGGGGTTCTTAAGGAGGTAGCGGTCGTAGACCGTGCGCAGGCCGAAGTACTCGAAGAGCTCGTTGCGCGAGGCCTCGATGGCGTCGTTGAGCTTGCGCGAGTTGCCCTGCACGAACTGGCCGACCTTCTCGGAGATCAGGCCGTGGCGGACGCCGGCGCCGATCGACTGGGAAAAGGAGTGGATGTCCTGGTTCTCGACTTCTTTCATGATGTAGGTCGAGAGGAGGCGCGCGGCGAGGCGGGAGTACTCGGGCTCCTCGGCGATCAAAAGCGCCGAGGTCTGGATCGACAAATTATCGAGTTCCTTCGTGGTGGCGCCGTCGTACAGGCCGCCGATGGTCTTCGTGGCGATCTTCAGCACGTCGATGTTCTCGAGGCCCGAGCCGGAGCGGGCGACGGCGCGGACGATCTTGTTGACGTCGACGGGCTCGAGGGAGCCGTCGCGCTTGCGGACCTGCATCGTGGTCGCATTCGCGTCCTCGTTGTTGTTGCTGACGGGAGTGACAGGCGTCGTGGAAGCCGTGTTCATCCTTTTCTCCATGGGATTTTGTAGCGTTCTTGTGCTCGAATCCGCTGCGCGGCTCGCGCGCGTTTTTGAGCAGGCAGTAGAATAACCGATGGAATTATTTTTGTAAAGACCCAGACAGGCACTCTCAATTGTTAAGGAGTTTCCAGTGTTGATGAGTAGCATCTTCTATGTGGCCGTTTTGTTGATTGCCGGCTGCTCGCCCGCGCCGAAGCCGGTGAAGGCGCTCCCGGACTTCTCGCTGACCGCCGTCACCATCGACGGAACTTCGCCGTTCGAACTCCGGACGCTGCGCGGGCGCGCGTGGATCGCGGACTTCGTGTACACGCGCTGCACGGGCCCGTGCCCGGTGCTGACCGCGAACATGGCCGGGCTGCAGAAGAACCTGCCGAAACAAATCGGCCTGCTCTCGTTCACGGTGGACCCCGATCACGACTCGCCCGAGGTGCTCACGCTTTACGCGCGGAAGTTCAACGCGGACCCTCAGCGCTGGTTCTTCCTCACCGGCGAGAAGTCGGAGCTGATCCGGCTCGTGCGCGACGGCTTCCTTCTGCCGGTCGTGGAGAGCGCCACCGCGCTCCCGGGCGAGCGCTTCGCGCATTCGACCAAAATGGTCCTCATCGACGCGGACGCGCGCGTGCGCGGCTGGTACGACGGGGACGACGCGGCCGCCCTCGACAAGCTCGCCGCCGACGCGAAAAAGCTCTGACCTAGCGGCGCGGCGCGCGCCCGGCCTTATAGAGGAACGTCGCCAGGACGGCGATGAGCAGGGCGAGCACGGACTGGAAGGTCACGAAGCAGGCGACCTTCAGGACGGCGAAGGCGGGGGAGATGAAGCGCACGAGCCACCCCGAGGCCTCGCCGATGAACGAGGAGCCGAACCCCAGGCCGATGACCCATTTCTTGGACCGCTCCTTCCACGGCGCGAAGATGGCGAGGTGGGTGAGCAGGAGGATCATGACGCCCATCGTCGCGAGGTGGGCGTGGCTGACCTCGAGCAGGGACGCGGCGCTGCGCGGCTGGGAGTATTCCTCGGCCGAGCCCAGGTAATAGGCCGTCACCGAGCTCGGCGCCAGCGACATGCGCTGAAAATACATCGCCGCGTTCGTGACCCAGAGTCCGGCCGCGAAGACGAGCGTCCAGGTCAAGGTCAGCCGCATCAACGGATTGTTCTGGAAGCCGCCGGTCTGCATGTATTTCATGATCGAGAGTTCCTCACTTCACGGGTGCGGCGTTAAGGATCCGGTGGACGGCCAGCGCGCGCCGCACGGCCCGCGTGACGGCCTCCGAGGTCAGCGAGGCGCCCGCGATGTTGCGCAGGCCGCGCCGCAGGGCGAGGTCGTCGTCGAGCCTCCGGCCGGGGAACTGGCCGAGCCAGCGCTTCGAGGCCAGGTAGTCCTCGGGCTCGGCGAAGGAGAGTATCTCGACGAAACGCACCGTCCCCTCGGCCCCGACGACGACCATCACGGTCTCGTTCATCGTGCGCACGAGATGGGAGTCGAAATAGGCGAACGTCGAGCCCGCGACGTAGTAGGTCCAGATCTTGGACTCGAGCTTGGACTGGGCCGACTCTTCGATTGTCCGAGTCTGCGCGTCGGTCAGGTACGCCGTCCTGCGCTCGGGCTTGGCGCCGGGGAAGGCGACAGCCAAAGCGTCCTTTTGCGACATCAGGACGCGCGCCCGCGCCGGGGCCGCCCCGAGAAGGGCGGCCCCGGCGACGAACGCCGCGATCAGAATATGTACGCGAGCCCGAGGTTCCATTGATTGACTCCGGTGCGGGCCTGGTTGAGCTTCCACTGCTGGTCGAGCTTGACGGCGACCTGAGGGATCGGCTTGTAGGTCGCGCCGAGCGTGTACTCGACGCGGCTGTTGGCCCGGTCCTTGGCGAACGCGCCCGGGGTCTTGGCCTGGGTGTCGTAGCGCTCGTAGCGGAAGAAGGGCGAGAGCGCCTGTCCCTTGGTGTTCCGGACGAGGGTCATCACGTCGTACGCCGCCTCCGCGTAGCCGCCGAAGAAGCGGCTGCCGACGGTGGCGGCGTCCGCGGCGGGGCCGGCGGCCGCGCCCTGAGCCAGGCTGAGCGAATCGGCGTTCCCGATGCTTCCGGCGGCGTAGAGGGCCTTCAGGGACGCGCCGCGATACTCCGCCGTAGCGTGCGTTTCCCACAGCGTGAGGGGGACGGAGGCGGTCAGGTCTCCCTGGTCGGCCTGGCCGATGTAGAGTCCGGCGCCGGCCTTCACGCCCTGGACCGGACTTACGTCGACCCGCGAGGCCCAGGCCAGGTCTTCGATCGAGGTGTTGGTCCCTTCGGTGCGTCCTCCGCGGATCGCCTTGAGTCCGGTGAAGCCGTCGGTCTTGGGGTCGGCGGTGTTCTTGCCGTGAAGCCCGGCCATGACGTAGCTCCGGTACGAGACCGGGCCGATGTCGCCGAACACGCCGGCGCCGTTCTCCCGCCAGGTGGAGGGGATGATCCACTGCTCGACGGAGGGGCGGTTGACGCCGTGAAACGCGGTCGGCTCGTGCACTTCGTTGACAAGGCCGAGGGGGACGATCACGAGCCCCGCGCGGACGCCGATGTTCTCATGCGCCTTGTAGTCGAGGTAGGCCTGCTCGACGGCGACCTCGCCGCGGACTTCGCCGCCCTCGCCGGAGCCGGCGTGCTCGAACTCGATCTCGGAGTTGAATAGGAAGCGGTCGTTGAACTTGTAGCCGACGTAGACGACGACGCGGCGCAGGTCGGCCTGCTTCTTGAGGCCGGACGGGTCCCCGTTCTGCTTGCGCTTGGACGGCGCCGTCACGGTGAATTCGCCGTAGCCGCCGAGGGACACCTTGCTGGACTTGGCGAAGTAGACCTTGGAGGAGGCGGGCGCGAAGCCGGAAACCGATTTTTCGGCCGGCGCTTCGGCGGACTCGCCGAGCTTGATCTTCTCGATCTCCTGGGTCAGGACGTCGACCTTGCGCTCGAGCTCTCCGAGCTTGGCGCCGTCCTGGGCGAGGACGGGGGCGGCGGGGGCGAGGGCGACGAACAGGGACAGCAGCGCGGCGATGCGGGGCTTCATGAACGGCCTCCTTTATGAGTGGTTGCGGGGGTTCCGGGATCGAAAAAGGACCGTCCCCGGAAAGACGGGGGGGTCTTTCCGAGGACGTATAAAGCGGTGGACCAGGCGTCGGCCTCGGCCGCGCTTCCCAGGACGGCGACGGCGGCGCCGGGGCGCCGGACGGCCAGGCCGTCGAAAGGGGACTTGATGTGGCCGGGATGCTCGGTGTCGCCGGAAACCGACACGGACGCGTCCTTCACGATCAGGGGCTCAGCGCGGCCGGGGACCGTCACCGGCCATTCCCCGCCGATCGCCAGTATCTGGCCGCCGAAGTTGATCATCGCGCGACTTACGCCCGCCTCCCTGAGAACCGCCGCGGCCTTGTCGAGCGCCCAGCCCTTGCCGATGCCCCCGAAATCGAGTCCCATGCCGGCCGGAAGCTCGATTGTCCGGGCGGCCGGATCGAGGCGAACCTTGCTCCAGCCGACAAGGGGGAGCTGCGCGGGGCCGCCGCGCAGCACCGGAAGGATCGTGGGGTCGAAGGCGCCGCCGGTCTCGCGCGCCAGGCGCAGGGACGCTTCGACCGCGGCGTAAAGATCGGCGGAAACCTTCGCGGGCCCGGTGCCGGCGGCGCGGTTGAGGGCGGAGGCCTCGCTTTCCTTTTTATAGAGGCTGAGGATCCGGTCCCAGCGCTCGATCTCGGCGAACGCCGCGCTGACGGCCGCGTCCGGGGCGCCGGGGGCGTCGATCTCGCACAAGGTGCCCATGGTCCAGCGGACGCGCTGCGCGTGCGGATGGTCCGCGCCGAGCGCGTTCGCCGCGAGCGAGAGCGCGATGAGGACGGCGGACCGTGATTTCTTATTGAGATTGAATTTCAACAAGGATAATCTATCATGGCTCCTTATTGAAAAGCAATATCAATAACAATCCGGGCCAAAAAGAAGGAGGCCCGCCTTGCGGCGGGCCTCCGATCTCTTGGGAGGGAATCCTTACTTCTGGGCCTTGATCTTGGCGAAGATCTCCTCGAACGCCCCGACCGGATACGCTCCGCGCAGGGGGATGCCGTTGATCAGATAGCCCGGGGTGCCCGAGAAGCCGAACTTCTTGGCTTCCGCCATGTCGGCCGCGATCTTGTTCTTGACCGTGTCGCCCTTGGCGTCCTTGGCCGCCTTGGCGACGTCGAGCCCGAGGTCCTTGGTGAGCTGCTTGTAGTAGTCCTCGCCGAGCTTGTCCTGGTGCTCGAAGAGCGTGTCGTGGAAAACCCACGCCTTCTCGGGGGACTGCAGGGCCAGCGCCTCGAACCACTGAGCCGCGGGCATGGCCAGCGGGTGGAAGTCGAGAGGCTTGTTCTTGAAGACCACGCGCAGCTCGTCGCCGTGCATCTTACGCAGCTGCTCCATGTTGTTGTAGCCCTGCGAGCAGTAGGGGCACTGGAAGTCGGAGTACTCGACGATGGTGATCGGAGCGTTCGCGTTGCCGCGCACGCGGGCGTTGGCTCCGATCTCGGGCTTCATCGGATTCTTGAAGGCCTTCTCCCGCTCCTCTTCTTCGCGCTTGGCCTCTTCCTTGGCCTTGCTCTGCTGGAATTCCTGCTGGGACTCGACGACGAACTCGAAGAACTTCATCTTGTCGGCCTTCTTCAGCGCGGAGAGGACGAGGTCGGGGTTGGCGTCGAGGGCCTTTTTGAGGTCGTCCCGGGAAATCGCGGCGGCGGCCGGCACGGCGAGCAGCACGGAGAGGAGCAAGGTCGTCACGCGAGCGATGTTCATCAAGGTCTCCTGTTGAGAAGGGCAAGAATATCATTTTC
>JAQTNG010000137.1 GCA_028714015.1 Elusimicrobiota bacterium
CATGGAGACGGCGCCCGTCGTGAGGACCACGTCGTAGCCGTCGGCCAGGACGCGGTCCATGCGCGCGTTGAACGCCGCCTCGTCGTCGGCGATGACGCCGTGAAAGTCGAAATGATAGCCCAGGCGGTCGCACTCGGCGGCGAGGTAGGCCGACGAGGCGTCGTAAATCCGGCCGGGGCCGAGCGGCTTGCCGGGCGGGACCAATTCCCGGCCCGTCGCGATCAAGGCGACGCGCGGCTTGCGCCGGACGGGGACCTTGGACAGGCCGACCGCGGCGAGGGCCATCAGGTGCCGGGGGCCGAGGCGCGTTCCGGCGGGGCAGACCTGCGCGCCGGCGCCGAAGTCGCGGCCGACGCGCCGAATGAAATCGCCCTCGTTCGGCGTGCGAAGTATCTCCACGGCGCGGCCGCCGTCGAGCTCCCGGGTCTGTTCCACGGGAACGACCGCGTCGCAGCCGACGGGGATCGGGGCGCCCGTCATGATCTTCCACGCGCCCGATTCGGCCCGTCCAAGGGGAGCGTCGCCGGCGAATATCGTGCCGAGGACGGGCAAAGTGACGGGGGCGCTCGACGCGCCAAGAGCTCTCGCGTAGGCCAAGGCGTAGCCGTCCATGGAGGAGTTGTCGAACGGGGGGATGGGGTCATGCCCGAACAATTCGGCGGAGCAGACCCGTCCGAGGGCCTGGGCGAGGGGGACCGTCTCCTCGGAAAGGGCGGGGCGGGCCAAGGCGGCCTCGGAGAGGAAGCGGCGGGCCTCGGCGTAAGTGATCATCAGTGCTTGCCGTCGCGAGCGATATGAACGGCATGCGGCAATAAGTCCGCCAGGACGCATAAGCCGTCGCGCACTCCGCCCCCGCTCCCGGGCAAAGCGACGATCACGCATGCCCCAAGCTGACCGGCGACCGAACGAGACAGCGCCGCGGTGACGGGACCGCCGGAGGCGCGCAGCGATTCTCCGATTCCGGGAATAAGGCGGTCGCAGACCGCCATCACCGCTTCGGGGGTCACGTCGCGGGAAGACAGTCCGGTGCCGCCGGTCAGCACGACGACATTAACGCCGCGCGCAGCGCGGCGAATATGGGTTTCTATCGTCGTTTGATCGTCGGGGCTTATAATGGGCTTCTTAACCGAGAACCCAATTCGTTCAAGGCCGGAGGCCAAAGCCGGTCCGGATTCGTCCCGGTAAATTTTCTTAAAAGCCCGGTCGCTCACCGTTATCACGGCGGCACGCCCGAGCTTAACGGCGTTTTGTCTCGCCGGCGTTTTTTTTGATTTGGGATGCGTCCAAAACCCCTTCTTACCGCCTGATTTATAATCCAAACGGATTCCGACGATTTCGAGAACCGGATCGACGGGCTTCAACACGTCGTATAAGCAAAGCAAGGCGGCCGCTGCGCCGGTCAACGCTTCCATTTCGACGCCAGTTTTCGCCGCTACCGCGGCGGTGCACCGGACGTGCGCTCCAGGCAACGATGCATCGAGGGTAATCTCGACATCAACGGAGTCGAGCGACAACGGATGGCACAACGGCAAAAGATCGGGAGTTCGTTTGGCGGCCATTACACCGGCCGCCTGGGCGAGGGCGATGGCGTCGCCCTTCGGGAGGCGCCCTGATTTGAGAAGCGTGAAGGCCCTGCGGCCCATCAGGATCGTTCCGACCGCCGCCGCGCGGCGGTCGGTGATCTTCTTTGCGCCCACGTCGGCCATGTGAATCATTTATCCACCCATCATCGCGAAGTGTTTCGCGTTCCCCATCTTCCCTTCCGGGAGGTAATGCGACACTTCCTTCAATCCCAGAAGCGTTTTGACCCGTTCCTGCAGGGCCCCCGCCTGCGAATCGTCCTGCAGGAAGCTCCGCAGCGAGTGATCGGCCTCGGAAAAAAGACAGAGCCGCAGACGGCCCCGGCTCGTGACCCTCAACCTGTTGCATGAGCCGCAGAAATCCTTGGCGTAAGGCGCGATGACGCCCACCGAGCCGTGGTATCCGTTCTTATTGAACTCGCGCGCGGGACCGTCGCCGTCCTTGCGCGCGCGCTCGGCCCAGCCGTTTTCGCCGAGCCAAGCGACGAGGGC
This sequence comes from Elusimicrobiota bacterium, assembly GCA_028714015.1. Classification (GTDB taxonomy): domain Bacteria; phylum Elusimicrobiota; class Elusimicrobia; order UBA1565; family UBA9628; genus GWA2-66-18. The sequence goes on from JAQTNG010000137.1 coordinate 2,073, forward strand.
CTCGGCTTTGAGATGATGCGCGGCGAAGAAGTCCATGTTGTCGGCGACCGGCATCAGCTCGATGAACCGCACGGAGAGGGGGCGTTCCCGGGCCAGCTCGACGAATTGGGCGAATTCATGCTCGTTGAGGCCCTTCATCAGCACCGCGTTGATCTTCGTCTCGAGGCCGAGCTCGAGGCTGCGGTCGATGCCCTTCAGCACGTCCGCGAGGCTGTCCTTGCCGGTCAGCTCGGCGAACCGCGCGGCGTCGAGGCTGTCGACGCTCACGTTCACCGCGGAGACCCCGGCGCTCTTCAAATCCGGGGCCAGCTCGAGGAGCCGGCAGCCGTTGGTCGACAGCGCGACGCGCCGAATCCCCGGCGTGCGGGCCGCGGCTTCGGCGATTTGAACGATGTCCTGCCGCACCGTCGGCTCTCCGCCGGTCAGGCGCACCTTCCAGAAGCCGAGCTGGGCGAAGGCGCGGACGAGGCGGCAGATCTCGGCGACGCTCAGGGGGGAGTCGGCCTCGGTTTTGCGGTAGCCGTGCGGGAGGCAGTACCGGCAGCGGAAATTGCAGGCGTCCTCGACGGACAGTCGCAGGTAATGAAAGGAGCGGCCGAAGCCGTCGACGAGCGTCACGGAGTGATTATACCCTTACTTGAAGAGCCTGCCGCCGGCGATGTCGCCGGCGATGAGTCCGGCGCCCGCGCCGATCACCGCGCCGACCGGGCCGCCCAGCAGGAAGCCTATAAGCGCGCCGAGCACGGCGCCGGCCGCGCCCGGAAGGTAGTGGCGCGCCGACAGCGGGCCGGGGCCCGTCTTCATCTTCTTGACGCTGGACATGAAGTCCTCGTCGGGGTCGACGGGGGACGGGACGTCGGCCGTCAGATTGGGCTTGCCGCCCGGGCGCGGGGACGGCGCGAGCGGGGGGCGTCCGGCGCCCGGGGCGCCGGCGACGACGCCGCCGTCGGAGGGAGGCTTGGCGCCTCCGCCGTCGAAAACCGCTCCTCCGCGCTCGGCGGCCTCGGCCGCGCGGCGAGCCTGCTCGAGGGCGTCGGCGTTCGGATCCTTGGCGGCGGGCTTCTTGCCGTCCGCGACGGGCTTCTTGTCGTCCGCGGCGGGCTTCTTTCCGACGGGGGGCTTCTTCGCCGCGACGGGATCTTTGACGGCGGGCTCCTTGACCACGACGACCGGGGCGGGCTGCTCGGCGGCCTTGCGGCGCTCCGCCAAAGCGGCGGCCGCGGCGGGGGCGGCGGCCTTGCCGTTCCGGGCGATGGGCTCGGGCAGGTAGAGGCCCAAATCCTGGCGGTACTTGTCGAAGATGCCGCTGACGACCTTCTTCGTGTACCAGGTCAGCTTGCCGCCGTTGGACGCCAGCGCGGAGTCCACGGCGTCGAGGTACTCGATGAGGCTGTTGCGGTCGGCCTCCTTCATCGTCTTGAGGCGGCGCACGAGATAGGCCCTGGTCGCCGGGGTCATCATCGAGCTTGAGTTCTTATAGGAGCCTTCCAGATCGGGGGTGCCGATGCGGGAGTCGGCCTCGGCGTAGGAGACGATGCGGCCGCGCCATTTGTCGAGGACGAGCTTCATGACCTTGGGGTCGCCGGCGGCGAGCTTCACGTCGGCGTTGAAATCGGCGGCGGCGGCCGGATTCGAGAGGACGGCGGCGAGCATGGCCTTCTCGTCGTCGCGCAGGAACGGCTCGACCGCGGCCACGGCGGCCGGGTCGCCGGCCGCGAGCGCCGAAGCGGAGGCGCTCAAGGCCAAAAGTCCCGCGAGGAAGGCTTTGCGGATCATCAAGTCAGTATAGACGGAGAAGCGCTCCCGGGACAGGTTCGATGGGCCCACCGGCCCAGGGGCCGATGGGCCTATGAATTAGTATCATTCCGGCCGATGAAAAAGAACGCCTGGCTCCTCGCGGGCCTCCTGGCCGCCGCGGGCTGCGGGGGCGCGAGAGTCCGCCGCCAGGCGCCGCCTCCGCCGTCGCCGGAGTGCAAGGCGGTCGTGCGCACGGCCAAGACTTTCCTGCCGGAAGAGGAGAAGAGCCGTCCGCTCCCCAAGGACTGCTCGGATTTCGTCGGCAAGGTCTTCGCCGAGAACAAGGTCAAGCTCCCCCGCAGCTCCGAGGCGATGGCCATCGAGGGCGAGGAGGTCGGCTCCTCGCGCGACCTGCGCATGGCCGACCTCGTGTTCTTCGCGGGGAAGAACGGCGGCCGCAGGATCGGCCACGTCGGCATCTACATCAACAACGGGATCTTCATCCACCAGGCCAATCCGGGCGAGGGCGTGCGCCAGGAAAGCCTGTACAGCGACTACTGGCGCAAGCGCTACCTGAAGGGCCGGCGCATCCTGGACTAGCGCGCGGGAAGACTACCCCCCTTCGGGCCAGACGCGCTCGAGCTCGTCGTCGTCGAACCCGAAGTGATGCGCGAGCTCGTGGCGCAGGGTCAGGCGTATCTCCTTGCGGAGTTCCTCGAGGCTGCCGACCGAATCCTCGAGGTTCCATTGGTATAAGTAGACCCTCGCGGGCAATTGGCCGCTCGCCGCGCCGCTGAGGAAGTCCTCGCGCTCGGGCCCGCAGTACAGGCCGAGGAGGTCGTCGTCTTCCTCGTCCAGGTCCTCGGCCTCGGGGCCGGGCTCGTCCTGGACCTCGATCATGACGTTGACGAGCAGCGCGCGCACCTGAAGGGGAATCGCGGCGAGCTCCGCCTCCGCCATCGCCCGGAAGCGCGCCGCGGAGACGCGGACCTCCTTCATCTAGGCGATCGCGCCGGCCTTGCGCAGCAGGTCGAGGCAGGCGGCGTTGGCCTTGCGCGTGACCTCGCCTTCGTCGAGGTTGCTCAAGACCCCGTTCTCGACGACGACGTGGCCGTTGACGATCGTCCACTTCGTGCGATGGCCCGCGCCGCAGAACAGGAGCGAGGCGACGGGGTCGCCGGCCGAGCCCGCGTAGTCGAGGCGGTTGACGTCGAAGATCGCGAGGTCGGCGGCCTTGCCGGGGGCGATCATCCCGAGGTCGTCGCGCCCGAGGACGGCGGCGCCGCCGCGCGTGGCCATGCGCAGGGCCTCCCGCGCGGGCATCGAGCCGACGCCGGACTTCACGCGGTGGACGAGCATCGCCTGGCGGGCTTCGCCGAGCATGTCGGAGGTGTCGTTGGAGGCGGAGCCGTCGACGGCAAGACCGACATTCACGCCGGCGTCGAGATACTTGCGGACGGGCGGCACGCCCGAGCCCAAACGAAGATTGGAGGAGGGGCAATGCGCGATACCGACTTTCGCCTTGGCCAAACGGAGAATTTCATCGTCATTGACATGGACCATGTGCGCGAGCCAGACGTTGTCGTTCATCCAGCCCAGCGACTCGATGAAGTCGATCGGGCGGAGCTTGTACTTCTCGAGGCAGTACGCCTCCTCGTCGAGGGTCTCGCACAGATGGGTGTGCATGCGCACGCCCCATTTCTTGGCCTGCGCGGCCGTCGCCTTCATCAGGTCCGTCGAGACCGAGAACGGGGCGCAGGGCGCCAGGCCGATCTGGATCATCGCGTACGGGCCCTTGTCGTGATGCTCCTTGATGAGGCGCTCGCCGTCGCGCAGGATCTCGTCCTCGGACTCGGTGCAGTCGTCGGGAGGCAGGCCGCCTTTCGACACGCCGACCGACATCGAGCCGCGCGTGGGGCAGAAGCGGATGCCGAGCGAGCGCGCCGCGTCGATCTGCGCGTCCACGAGCCCCGTCAGGCCCCTCGGGTAGAGATAGGTGTGGTCCGTGGAGGTCGTGCAGCCGGTCAGCAGGAGCTCGCCCAGGCCGACCTGCGCGCCGAGGGCGGCGTACTCCGGCGTCAGGTGGCGCCAGACCTGGTAGTGGTAGACGAGCCAATCGAAAAGCTTCGCGTCCTGGGCGGCGGGGGTCGCGCGCGTGAGCGTCTGGCACAGGTGATGGTGCGTGTTGACCATGCCCGGGATCACGACGCAGCCGCGCGCGTCGAGGACCTTCGCGCCCTCGCTCTCGAGATCCTTGCCGACCGCGAGGATGACGCGGCCCTTGATCAGGATGTCCGCGCCTTCGAGCTCGGTGCCGGCGTCGTCCATCGTCGCCACGCGCAGGGCGTTTTTGATGAGCAGCGGAGGGCGCATAATCGGCAGTCTAGCAATTAAGTAGAATTCCGTCATGGAACCGCTCGCCCTCTCGGAGCTTGCCGGGGACCTGCCGCGCCCGGGCGTGCTGTGCACGCTCGCGAAGGTCGTCGGGTCCGCCCCCCAGTCTCCCGGCGCCAAGATGTGGGTGTGGTCGGACGGATTCTCCGGGACGATCGGCGGAGGGCGCTTCGAGGCCCTGGTTCTCGCCGAGGCCCGGCGCCTGCTCGAGGCCTCCCGCCCCGAGGCCTTTTTGAAGGAATACACCTTGTGCCGCGAGATGGGGCAGTGCTGCGGCGGCAAGGCGACGATCTTCTTCGAGCCGTGCGGAAGACGGAAGGCGGTCCACATATTCGGAGCGGGTCACGTCGCGCGGGCGCTGGCGTCGACGCTGGACGGTCTGGACCTCGAGGTCGTCGTCTACGACGCCCGTCCCGAGTGGGCCGATCCCGCCGCGTTTCCGCCGAAGGCGAGAATTCTCCGCGCGGACCCGGTCGTGCTGGCGCAAGCGGCGGGATACGGTCCTTTGGACGCGGCCTGCGTGATGACCAACGACCATGAGCTGGATTTTAATCTTATCGATCTTCTCCTCGACAAGCCCCTGGGCTACCTTGGCCTGATCGGCTCGATGCACAAGGCGCGCGTGTTCCGCTCGCGGCTGCCGCCGCCGCGCCGGGCGCTGTGGGACGACCGCATGCGCTGCCCGATCGGGCGCAAGATCCCGTCGAAGAACCCCAAGGCCATCGCCGTCTCCGTCGCCGCCGAGCTTCTCGAGAAATGGGCGTACCGCTGCGCCGCGGCCAAGGCCAAAGCCGACGCCCCCGCATGAGCGGCCTGCGCGTCCGCCTTCTCGCCGCGGGCCGGGGCCGGCGCGCGGGGGGGCCCAAGGCCTGGGGCCTGTACGGCGGCAAGGCCCTGCTCGAGGTCCAGGTCGGCTTCCTCGCGACGGTGACCGCGCCCGAGAACATCGACGTCGCGATCCAGGGCGAGTGGCTCGAGCGCTGCCGCGAGCTGTCGCCGCGCGTGAACTGGGTCGCGGCCGACCCCGAGGGCGCGGCGCTCTCCTCGCTGCAGGCCCTGCTCAAGGCGGCGCCGCGCGCGCGCTCCTTCGTCATCCACGTGGACATGCCGGTCTTCGACCTGCGCGTGTGGCGCGCGCTGGCCGCCGTCCCGGGCGACGCGGTCCCGGTTTACGAGGGGCGGCGGGGCCATCCGGTGCTGCTGACGGCGCAGACGCTCGACGAGGTCGCGCGCCTGGACCCGGCGACGGGCCGCCTTGATCAATTCCTGCGCGGGAGGACCGTGACGGAAGTCCCCGTGGCGACCGACGTGATCCTCGCGAACCTCAATGAGGGCTTGAAGTGATCGAGCTCGCGGTGAAAGGGACTCGGATCTACACGCCCGACGGGCCTCGGGCGGGAGCCGTGCTGGTCGAGAACGGCAAGATCGCGGACATCGTCAACTTCGATGAAGTCCCCGGCGGATTGAAGGTCAACGACGTGGGCGACCTTGCGGTGATCCCCTCTTTGGTGGACGCTCACGTCCACGTCGGCGAACCCGGCCGCACGGCCTGGGAGGGATATCTCACCGCGACGCGCGCGGCGGCCGCGGGCGGCGTCGGCACGATCGTCGACATGCCGCTGAGCTGCTCGCCCGCGACGACGACGCGCCGCGCGCTCAAGGCGAAGCTCGACTCGGCCAAGGGCAAGCTGACGGTCGACGCCGCGTTCTGGGGCGGCTTGGTTCCCGGAAACCTCGACGAGCTGAGGCCGATGGCCGCGGACGGGGTCGTCGGCTTCAAGGCCTTCCTCGCGCCCGGCGGGCTCGATGAATTTCCCGGCGCGGCCCGCGCGGACCTCGAGGCGGCGATGCCGGCCCTCGCGAGCCTGGGCCTGCCGCTGATCGTGCACGCCGAGCTCGAGCCGGGCTCGCAGGCCGGTCCCGATCCCCGGAAGTATTCGTCCTACCTCGCCTCGCGCCCCGACTCGATGGAGGTGCGCGCGGTCCGCCTGATGATCGAGCTGTGCCGCAAGACGGGCTGCCGCACGCACATCGCCCATGTGTCGTCCGCCGAGGCCCTGCCCGACATCGAGAAGGCCAAGGCCGAGGGCCTGCCGCTCACGGCGGAGACCTGCCCGCATTACCTGACCTTCGCCGCGGACGGCATCCCCGACGGCGCCGTGCAGTTCAAGTGCGCGCCGCCCATCCGCTCCGAGGAGAACCGCGAGCTGCTGTGGCGGGCCCTCGGCCGCGGCGTGATCGACTTCGTCGCGTCCGGCCACTCGCCGTGCGCGCCCGAGCTCAAGAAGTTCGACGCGGGGGATTTCACGGCCGCGCGGGACGGGATCGCGGGCCTTCAGTTCACCTTGCCCGCGGCCTGGTCGGGCGCCAAGCGCCGCGGCTTCCAGCTCGAGGACGTCGTGCGCTGGACGGCCGAGCGGCCCGCCGGCTTCGCGGGCCTGAAAACGAAAGGGCGTCTCGAAAAGGGACGCGACGCGGACCTCGTGATCCTCGACGACGCGGCCTTGTTCGACGTCGAGCCGAGCGGAGTCCTGCACCGGCACAAGGTCACGGCGTACGCGGGCCTGCGCCTGCAGGGCGCGGTGGCCGCGCATTACCAGCGCGGAGCGATGATCTACGAAGCGGGGGAGTTCCCGGCCGGACGGCGCGGGCGGGCCCTCCTCAAAGGGAGCGAAACATGGACCGGAGCCCGCTCATGAAGGCCTTGATCGCCGCGGCGCTGCTCCTCTCGACCGGAGCGCGGGCCGCCGAGCTTCTGCCGGTCAAGGCGTGCGTGAAGTGGAGCAAGGACCTCCCCGAGGCTCAGGCCGCCGGCGCCGGCCTCTTCGAATCCGTGGCGCGCGTCGAGGGCAAGGGCCCCTTTCCCGCGTGCGGCGCCGTCGTCGAGACGGAGGCGTTCGGCGTGGGCTGGCT
>JAQTNG010000138.1 GCA_028714015.1 Elusimicrobiota bacterium
GCGAAGTTCCCGCGCGAGAAGAACTCGTTCAACGGCGTCGGCGTCTCCACGGGGCTCGCCTGGACAGAGGTCGGCGGCACGACGCTCGCCATCGAGGTCGTGGCCGTGCCCGGCAAGGGCGACGTCCGGATCACCGGACGGCTCGGCGAGGTCATGACCGAATCCGCGCAGACCGCGCTCTCCCACGTGAAGTCCGTCGCGGCCGAGCTCGGCATTCCCGACGACGCGTTCCGCCGCCGGGACTTCCACATCCACATCCCCGAGGGCGCGACGCCCAAGGACGGGCCGTCGGCGGGCATCGCGCTCGCGACCGCGCTCGCGAGCCTTCTGTCCGGCCGGGCCGTCGTGGACGGGCTCGCGATGACCGGCGAGATCACCTTGCGCGGCCGCGTGCTCCCCATCGGAGGCCTGAAGGAGAAGGTCCTCGCCGCCGATCGCGAGGGCCTCAAGACCATCCTGTTCCCCGACGCCAACGTGAAGGATCTCGAGGAGATCCCCGAGTCCGTCCTCAAGCGCCTGAAGATGGTGCCCGTCAAGCATTTCCGGGAGGTCGCGGCGCTCGCGCTCGGCCCCCTTCCCGCCGCCGCGCCGGAGGCGAAGCCCTCGTGGCTCGCGCCCGGGACCGTTTCGCCGACTCCCAATCCTCCGAACACCCCGAGGCCCTCATGACCGCCAAGAACATCATGCTCACGCCGGGCCCGACGCCGCTGCCCCCTTCCGTGCTCGAGGCGATGTCCCGCCCGCTGATCCATCACCGGACCGCGGAGTTCGGCCGCATGTTCGTCTCCGTCATCGAGGACATGCAGTTCGTGTACCGCACGAAGGGCACGGTGCTCATGATGACCACTTCGGGCACCGGCGCGATGGAGTCGGCGGTCATCAACCTGCTTTCCCCCGGAGACCTCACCATCGTCTGCACCACCGGCGCGTTCGGCGACCGCTTCGTCAACATCCACAAGGCCTTCGGCCTGAAGCCCGTCGTCCTTCCCTTCGAGTGGGGCACGGCGATCAATCCGGAGACCTTGAGAGCGGCGCTGAAGGAGAACAAGGGCGTCAAGGCCGTGTTCATGCAGCACACCGACACCTCCACGGGCGTGCTCAACGACATCAAGACCCTGTCGAAGATCGTCCATGAGGAGAGCGACGCGCTCGTCGTCGTGGACTCGGTGTCCGGCCTCGCCTGCGAGCCGCTCGAAACGGACGCCTGGGGCCTGGACTGCGTCGTGACCGGTTCCCAGAAGGGCTTGATGAACGCCCCCGGCCTCGGCTTCGCCGCGGTGTCGGAGAAGGCTTGGAAGGCCGTCGAGGTCTCGAAGCTGCCGAAGTTCAACTTCGACTACAAGCTCATCCGGAAATCGCTCGCCGACAAGGAGACGCCGTGGACGCCCGCGATCTCGATCGTCGCGGGCCAGGCCGCGGCTCTCAAGATGCTCCGCGCGGAGGGCATGGAGGCGTGCTGGAAGCGGCATGACGACCTCGCCGCCCACGCCCGCAAGCTCCTGACCGAGAAGCTCGGCCTTCCCTTCTACTCGAAGAATCCCGCCAACATCCTGACCGGCGTCGTCCTGCCCGCGGGCGTGGACGGCACGAAGCTCCTCTCCGACATCCTGAAGGAAGAGGGCATCTCGATCGCCGGCGGCCAGCTCCACCTGAAGGGCAAGATCTTCCGCCTCGCGCACATGGGCTACATCTCCAAGTCCGACATCGACGCCGGAGTGGACGCGCTGGCCAAGCGCCTCGTCGGGGTCAAGGCCTAGAGTGCTCTAGCTCAAGGTCCTCGTCACCGACAAGATCGATCCGGCCGGCCTCAAGCCCCTCGAGACGCATCCGGGCATCGAGCTCGTTTACCTGATCGCGCCGAAGCCCGAGGATCTCGAAAAGGCCCTGCCTGGCGTCGGCGCCTGGCTCGTGCGCTCGGAGACGAAGATCACCGCCGAGTGGATCGCGAAGGCGCCGGACCTGCGCCTGATCGGCCGCGCGGGCGTCGGCGTGGACAACATCGACCTCCCCGCGGCGACGCGGCGCGGCGTCGCGGTCGTCAACGCGCCCGCGGCCAACACCTTGGCCGCCGCCGAGCACGCGGTCGCCCTCATGCTGTCGCTGGCCCGCCACATCCCCAAGGCCGACGCCTCGACCCAGGCCGGCAAGTGGGAGCGCGGCAAGTTCATGGGCGTCGAGCTGTTCGGCAAGACCCTCGGAGTCGTCGGCCTCGGCCGCATCGGCCGCGAGGTCGCCAAGCGCGCGAGCGCCTTCGGCATGAGGCTCGTCGGCTTCGACCCGTTCGTGACCGACGCGCAGGCGCGCGAGATCGGCATCGAGCCGATGACTTTGCTGGAGGTGCTCGCGCAGTCCGACTTTATAACTCTTCACGTGCCCGGCGGCGAGAAGACCAACGGCATGGTCAACGCGGCGGCTCTGGCGAAGGCGAAGAAGGGCATTCGGATCATCAACTGCGCGCGCGGCGAGCTGATCGAGGACCAGGCGCTCGCGGACGCGCTCAAGAGCGGACAGGTCGCGGGCGCGGCCCTCGACGTGTTCCACGCCGAGCCTCTTCCGGCCGACAGCCCTTTGCGCTCCGCGCCGAACCTGATTTTGACCCCCCACCTCGGAGCGTCCACGGCCGAGGCGCAGAGCCGCGTCGCGACGGAGCTCGCGACCGCGGTCATCGATTTTCACGACAAGGGCATCGCGCCCAACGCGCTGAACATGCCCGGCTTCGACCCGGTGACGCTGGCCGCGCTCGGCGAGTGGGTGCCGTTGGCCGAGGCGATGGGCCGCTTCCTCGCGCAGACGCTCGAGGGCGGCGTCAGCGAGTTCGCCTGCGATTTCGCAGGCGAATTTAATAGCCGCGAGCGAAGGCCGCTCGGCGTCTCGGCCCTCAAGGGCTTCCTCACCCCGATCATGGGGCCGGGCGTCAGCTGGATCTCGGCGCCGGCCGTCGCCGCGGAGCGCGGCATCAAGGTCGGGGAATCCGTCGATCCGAAATGCTCCGAGGGCGTGCGCCGCATGCTGACCTTGACCGCCGCGACCGACAAGGGCCCCGTCTCCGTCTCGGGCGCCGTGCTCGCCCCCGGCGAGCCCCGCATTCTGAAGCTCGGCGGCCTGCGCATCGACGTGCGGCCGCGGGGCAAGATGATCGTCATCGCCAACACCGACGCGCCCGGCGTGATCGGCCGCGTCGGCACCCTGCTCGGCAAGTCCGGCGTGAACATCGCCGACATGCGCGTCGGCCGCCGCTCCGCTCACGGCGAGGCCGTCATGGTCCTCAACGTGGACGAGGACGCCTCTCCCTCCGTCCGCGGCGAGCTCACCCGCCTCGACGGCGTCCGCCGCGTGCACTGGGTGGAGCTGTAGCGTGACCCGCCCATGAGCGCGCCCGCGAAGTGCCCGCTCTGCGGGACCAAGCTCCAGCCCGATATGGAGGGCTGCCCCAACTGCCCGATGTCCTTCCTGGACGCGCCGCCGGAAAAATCCGCTTTCCAGAACGACAACTTCCGGAACTTCGGCCTCCCGATCCTTTTCTTCGGGGGATTCGCCTATGCGATCTGGGCGTTCAGCCAGTACATGTGGCGCACCGCCGAGAAAGGCACGGAGACGGTCTCGACCCTCGCGAAAACCGTCGCTGGGGCGCCGGCGCCCAAGGGCGGAGGCGTCGTGCCGGTCGACAGCAAGGCCATTCAGGGGCTCGTCCTCGAGCAGACGACCGGCGTTTACGATCCGACGGGCGGCGAAGGCGCCGGCCGCCCCGCCGCGAAGCGCGCGGAGGAGGACGAGGGGCCCGGCACCATCTCCATCATGCCCGAAAAGGGCGCCAGGCCCAAGGTCGTCTCCGAATGGAAGATGCGAGGCGTGATCTACGACCTGATCACGCTGAAGCCGGTGCCCGGCGTGCACATGATCTTCACCGACAACGTGACGAATTCCCGCGCGCAGATCAAGACCGACGCGGAAGGCCGCTACCGCGTCCTCCTGCCGACTTTGCCCGGGCGCGGCTACCTCGTGACGCTGTCGAAAACGGGCTACGAGAAATCCTATCTCGATCCGGGCACGGAGGGCGTGGCCGAGATGCCCCTCGAACGGCGCCAGGAAATCGCCAAGGAATTGTCTTCGCTGATCGCCGAGCCCGCCTCGCTTCAGCCGAATTCGGACACGCCGCTCGTGACCGACTTCCACATGGCGCCGAAGTAGCTGTCGCCGTAAGCCGCCCAATGGGCGGCGGCGCCTACTCTTCGGCTTCCTTGCCGGCGGCCTTGATCTTCGCCAGGACCAGGTCGCGGTAGCGCCGCTTCGCGGATTCCTTGCCGGCCTGGCTCTCGTAGCTGATCGTGTACACGGCGCGGTCCTCCTCGGGGTGGAGGTTGGCGAGCCCCCCGAGCACGCCGCCGATGCCGCACTCCACCTTGCGGTCGGGGATGCGCGCCCAGGCCCCCGCTTCCTCGGCCAGCCGGGCCATCTCGCCGTCGAACGCGAGGACGCCGTGGCGGCGCGCGTCCTTGAGCCACTCCAGGGTCGCGAACAGCGGCGAGGGCAGGGCGGCGAACAGGGCCGGCTTGCGCTTGCGGCCCGCGAGCCCGTTGTCGAACGGGACGGTTCGTCCGTTGAACATGACGAACTGGGTCGGGAGCAGAAGGTCGTAGCCGTCGAGCTTCTCGTCCACCTGTGCGGCCGGGCCCGCGTAATAGACGCGGCGCGCTCCGCGACGGACGAGCGGGGTCAGGGACGCGGCCAGAATCTCTCCGAAGTTGGTGCGGCGGGGCACGACCGTCGCCGTGATCGTCGGCCCGGTGCGGTAATAGGTCAGACGCCAGTAATCGTTCTCGTAGACGCCGAGCACGTTCTCCTTCCATTCCGGCTCGAAGAGGTAGTCGTAGCCCGCGATGACGGTGTCCGCGGTGTAGGGCACGGTCGCGAGCAGGGAGCGCATCGCGCGCACGCCGGGAAGAACGTAGTTGCAGTCCGGGCACGTCAAGGTTCGGACCGTGGGGCCCGCCTCCTTCGCGCGGTCCGTGAGGATGGCCCACTGCGCGCGCGTATGGAGGAACAGATCCTGGCCGTAAAAGTCGGAATAGACGAGGCGGGGCCTCAAGCCCGGCTCGGGCGCCAGCACCCAGGCCGCTTTCCCGTAGCTGACGTAGGGCGACCGGAGGCGGTAGATGCGGCGGTAGCCGAGCTTCTTGTAGTGCTGCAGGAGATCGCCGAAGGACCCGAGATAAAAATCGAGGTTCCACTTCCGCCGGCGCAGGAAGGGCCCCGTCGTGCCGAAGCGCCGTTCGGCGTAGGCGACGGGCTCGTCCATGGCCGGCGTGCCCTTGAGGGACGCGCTCGCGTCGGCGCCGATCCCCTCTTCCTCCAGAAATTCCATCACCGGGCCGGGCGGCGGCGGCCAGGGCAGGCGCACCATCGGCTTGCCCGGCAGGAGGTCGTGGTAGCGGCGGATCTCGGCGACGAGCTTGTCGGCCTCGCCGATGGCGGTGGGGTCGACCTTGAGGATCTCCTGCCGGTAGTCCTCGAGAATGTCCGAGTCGGCCGTCAGCCCCGCGCTCACGTTCCGGGCGAACACGTTGACCTTCTCGGCGAGCATGACCTTCATGGCGCCGAGCTCGAGCCACTCCGCCTGGCGCACGAGCTCCTCGCGCAGGAGCACGACGCTCTGCTTCTGGATCGTCAGGACGAGCAGCGCCACCTCCGGGTCGTAGGACGCGCCCAGGGGCTTGGCCGCGCGGGCGTCAATGGACGCCGCGAGGAGCAGCGCCGCCGCCAGCGCCCTAAACGAGGGTCGCAAGCTCGACGGACTTCTCGCCGACGGCCAGCGCCACGGCCGCGTGAGTGACCTTGCCCCGGTAGACGTTGACGCCCTTGCGCAGGGCCTCGTCGCGGCGCACGGCTTCCTCGAGCCCGTGCTTGGCGATGTCGCGCGCGTACTTGAGCGTGACGTTCGTCAGCGCGTAGGTCGACGTGTGGCTGACCGCGCCCGGGATGTTGGGCACCGCGTAGTGCAGGACGCCGTGCTTGACGATGACGGGCTTGTCGTGGCTCGTGACCTCGCAGGTCTCGATGCAGCCTCCCTGGTCCACGGCGACGTCCACGATGACCGAGCCGGGCTTCATCAGCTTGACCATGTCCTCGGTGACCAGCGACGGGGCCTTGGCGCCGGGGATCAGCACCGCGCCGATGAGCAGGTCCGACTTCACGACGGCGTTGTGGATGTTCTCGTCGTGGCTCATCAAGGTGCTCACCGCGTTGCCGAACACGTCGTCGAGGTAGGCGAGGCGCTGGGCCGAGACGTCGAGTATGTTCACGCGCGCGCCCATGCCGATGGCGATCTTCGCTGCATTAATACCCACGACGCCGCCGCCGATGATCGTGACGACGCCGCGCGCGACGCCGGGGACGCCTCCGAGGAGCACGCCTCGCCCGCCGTGGTGCTTCTCGAGAAACTGGGCGCCGATCTGGACCGACATCTTGCCGGCGACCTCGCTCATCGGGGTCAGCAGGGGCAGGCTGCCGTCCTTCAGCTGGATCGTCTCGTAGGCCACGCCCTTGATCTTGGCCTTGAGCAGGGCCTTGGTCAGAGCCGGGGCCGGAGCCAGGTGCAGGTAGGTGTAGAGGATCTGGTCGGCGCGGAACAGGCCGAGCTCCTCCTCGAGAGGCTCCTTGACTTTGATGATCATCTCCGCGTCCGCGAACAGGCGCTTCTTGTCGACGATCGCCGCGCCCGCGGCCTTGTACTCCTCGTCGGTGATGCCCGAGCCGATGCCGGCCCCCTTCTCGATCATGACCTTGTGGCCGTCTTTGACGAGGGCGCGCGCGCCGCCGGGGACGAGACCCACTCGATGTTCGCGGTTCTTGATTTCCTTGGGCACTCCGATGATCATGATCTTTCTCCTGTCGAATCGTTTATTTTATGGAAGTCCGAAAAAAGCGGCGAGCTCGTCGGGCGAGGACGCCCCGCTCGGAAAGCCGTTGACGCGCTTGACGATGTCTCCGGCCCGGTTGGTCACGATGAACAGCGGGACGCCGCGCGCGGCCATGGCCCCGCCCGGATCGAGCAGCGCGTCGGAGCCGAACAGGGCGGCCATGCCTTTGATCGGCTCGAGATCGTCGAGCCCCACGACCACGCGGCTGCCGACTCCGGCCTTGTCGAGGAAGCGGCGCAGGCGCACGATGTCGGGCGTCACCCGGTGGCAGACGGTGCACCACGGGGCCACGACCACGGTCAGGCATTTCTCGGTATTGCAGGACGCGAGCGAGGGCCCGAGGGGCCCGCCGAGCGTGGGGAGGCGAACGTCGGGAAGCTTGGAGGACGTCTCCGAGCCGCCGCAGGCGGCGAATACGAGCGCGGAGGCCAAGACGAAGGCGTAGGCTCTCATCCCCGGGATTCTAGCAAAGGCCGGAAGGTTACTTTGATAGAATTCGACCCGTGTCCGAAGAACTCAGCGGCTTCGCGAGGCTCATCCGGGAAGCGGGCGTCGTCGGCGCCGGCGGGGCCGGCTTCCCTTCCTATGTGAAGGCCTCGTCCCGGGCCGACACCGTCATCGTCAACGGCGCCGAGTGCGAGCCGCTGCTCCAGAAGGACCAGGAGCTCCTGGCGCGCCATACCGGGGAGGTCCTCGAGGGCCTGGCCCTGCTGATGCGCTCCACGGGCGCTTCCCGCGGCGTGGTGGCGATCAAGGAGAAGCACCGCGAGCTTCTCGCCCTCGTCGAAGCGGCGGTGTCGGGCCGGCCCGGCGTCGAGGTCAAGCGCCTGCGCGACGTCTATCCCGCCGGCGACGAATACTGCCTGGTCTACGAGGTCACCGGCCGCCTCATCCCGCCCGGCGGCATACCGATCCAGGTCGGCGCGGTGGTCAACAACGTCGAAACCCTCTACAACATGGGCCGCGCCGCGAAGACGCCCGTCGTGGACACCTTCTTCACCGTGGCCGGCGCGGTCAAAAGGCCCTGCACGGTCAAGGTCCCCATCGGCACCTCCTATGCCGACGCACTCGCCCTGGCCGGCGGCGCGACGGTCGCGGATTTCGGCGTTCTCGACGGCGGCGCCATGATGGGCCGCTTGCTCGACGGCCTGGAGCGGCCCGCGACCAAGACCTCCGGCGGGCTCATCGTCCTGCCGAAGTCCCACGCGCTCCTCGGGCGCAAGGGTGCTCCGCGCGCGCAGGACGAGCGCGTGGGCAAGTCCGCCTGCGACCAGTGCTCGCTCTGCACCGAGCTCTGCCCGCGCTACCTTCTCGGCTACGACATCCAGCCCCATAAGGTCATGCGCGGCCTGCTCTTCTCCCGCGCCGACCGGAAGACCTGGAACGAGTGGGCGCTCATGTGCTGCGAGTGCCAGCTCTGCACGCTCTACTCCTGCCCGGAGAATCTCGCTCCCGGGAAGATCTGCGTCTCGGCCAAGAAGGATCTGGCCGAGAACAAGATCGTCTGGAAGAACTCGGCGCTCAACACCGGCAAGGCGCCGAAGGCTCATCCGGTGAGGGAGTACCGCCTGGTGCCGACGGGCCAGCTCATCGCGCGCCTCGGCCTCGCGGAATATCAGGCCGACGCGCCCCTTCTCGAAGGCGAATTCTCTCCGGGGAGCGTGCGCATACCGCTCAAACAGCATGTCGGCGTGCCGGCGACGGCGCTCGTCACAGTCGGTCAGACCGTGCGGCGCGGCGACAAGATCGGAGACGTGCCGGCCGATCAGCTGGGGGTTCCGGTGCACGCGAGCATCGATGGGGTCGTGACCGCCGTGACCGACGCGGTGGAGATCAGGCGCGAGGGGATCAGATGAAGAACGCGGTCGGCGGCGTGGAACTGAGCAGCATGGCCAAGGGCTTTGAAACGACCGACGCCATGCTCAAGGCGGCCCCGGTGGAGATCCTGCTCGCGCGCACGATGTGCCCGGGCAAGTACTGCGTCCTCGTCGTGGGCGACGTCGGCAACGTGCGCGCCGCCGTGGAGGCGGGCGTGGCCAAGGCCGCCGAGGCGCACATCGACCACTTCCTCATCCCGAACCTGGATCCCGCCATCTTTCCCGCCATCTCCGCCGTCAACGTGCCGGGCAAGCTCCAGGCCCTGGGCATCGTGGAGACCTTCTCCATCCCCTCGC
>JAQTNG010000139.1 GCA_028714015.1 Elusimicrobiota bacterium
AGGGCGGCCGGGCCGCTGAAGCCGGCGTGCGTGAACAGCAGGTTCTCGCGGAACGCGACGCCGTTGGTCGTCATCACCGCGTCGAGCGCGATGCCGGAGAAGCCCTCGAGGCGGACCCGGTCGGCGTCGCTGAAGACGAAGCCGTCGAGCGCGGGAGCGCGCGGGACGATCTTCAGGCCGAACTGCTTGGCGATGTCGTAGCCGACGGGCGTCGCGCCGAACTTCGGGAAGGACAGGCCGCCGGTCGCGACCACGAGTTTTTTTGCCGTAAAAGCATCTCGGTCCGTCGTTACCAGATACCCATCGTTTGTTTTGTCGGCCTTTAGAATTTCGTGCTTGAGGAAGATTTCGACGCCCGCCTTGGCGCAGTCCTTCACGAGCATGTCGATGATCTGCTGGGCGGACGAATCGCAGAACAATTGGCCGTGCTTGCGCTCGTGGTAGGGTATGCCATGGGCTTCGACCATCTCGATAAAATCCATAGGCGTGAAGCGCGACAGGGCGGACTTCGCGAAGTGCTTGTTCTGCGAGACGAAATTCTCCGCGGACACCTCCCGGTTCGTGAAGTTGCAGCGTCCGCCGCCGGAGATGATGAGCTTGCCGCCGGGCTTGGCCGAGTGGTCGAGGACGGCGACCCTCCGGCCGCGCTTGGCCGCGGTGAGCGCGCACATCAGGCCCGCGCCGCCCGACCCCAGAATCACCGCGTCGAAGGATTTCACGGCTTAAGCCTTTCGCCGCGGTACGCCGGCTTCGAGGCTCCTCCGGCCGTGAAATCGAAGCGCTCGCAACCGGGCAGGTCCATGAGCCAGTATAACACTTGCTATAATCAATCCCCCCCATGAAGACAAGCTCCCAACTCCGAAGCGGCTACCTCGATTTCTTCGTCAAGAACGGCCATACGCTGAAGGCCTCCGCGCCCATCGTCCCCCAGGGCGACGCGACCTTGATGTTCAACTCGGCCGGCATGGTGCCTTTTAAACCCTACTTCCTGGGCCTCAAGAGCGACCTCAAGCGCGCGACCTCCTCGCAGAAGTGCTTCCGCACGACCGACATCGAGCGCGTCGGCACGACCTTGCGCCACATGACGTTCTTCGAGATGCTCGGGAACTTTTCCTTCGGCGACTACTTCAAGCAGGAAGCCGTCTTCTGGGCGTGGGAGTACCTCACGAAGGAAGCGGGCCTCGATCCGAAGCGCCTGTACCCGACCGTCTTTAAGGAAGACGACGAGGCCGTCGAACTGTGGAAAAAGGTCGGCGCGCCGAATCCTGCCGTGCGCCTGGGCGAGGACACCAACTTCTGGAACATGGGACCGACCGGTCCGTGCGGCCCGTGCTCCGAGATCTACTACGACCTCGGCCCCGAGTTCGCCTCGGGCAAGGACGACGTCGTCGGCGGCGACGGCGACCGCTACATCGAGATCTGGAACCTCGTGTTCACGGGCTTCGACCGCCAGCCCGACGGGAGCTTGAAGCCCTTGGCCCGGCCCTGCATAGACACCGGCATGGGCCTCGAGCGCCTCGCGTTCTGCGCGCAGGGCACCAAGTCCCCCTTCCACACCGACCTGTTCGCGCCGATCGTGTCTAAAGCAGCCGAGATCCTCGGAACGGACCCTCAAGACCCGAAGCACGCGCTCGGCTTTCGCGTCATCGCCGACCACGCGCGCGCGGCGACCATGCTGATGAGCGAGGGCATCATCCCCTCGAACGTCGAGCGAGGCTACGTTTTGCGGCGCCTCGTGCGCCGGGCCGCCCGTTACGGCCAGCTGATGGGCTTCGACCGCCCGTTCCTGCATTTCCTCGTCCCCGCCGCGATCGACATCTTCGCGCCGGGCTACCCGGAGCTGCGCGCGGCCTCGGAGCAGGTGCAGGCCGTCATGAAGACGGAGGAGTCCAAGTTCCTGGAGACCCTGCACGCGGGCGAGGCCGAGCTCGAGAAGGCGCTCCAGAAGTCCGGCAAGAACCTCTCCGGGGAGTCGGCGTTCCGCCTGTACGAGACTTTCGGTTTCCCCCTCGAGCTGACCAAGGAGATCTGCGAAGCGCGGGGCTTCGCCGTCGACGAGGCCGGGTTCAAGGCCGCCTCCGAGAAGGCGTCCGAGATCGCGCGCGCGTCCTGGAAGGGCTCGGGAGAGAACGATCTCGCCGCGATCGCGTCCAACGCGCCCCACACCGAGTTCGTCGGCTACACGGCTCAGGAGTGCAAGGCGACGGTCCTCGCCTCGACGCCGGGGCTGGCCGTGCTCGACCGGACCCCGTTCTACGCCGAGGGCGGCGGACAGGTCGGCGATACCGGCGACCTGATCGCGGCCGACGGCTCGCGCGTGCTCGCGCGCGTGGCTGATACTCAGAAACATGGCGGCGTCTTCGTGCACCTGCTCGAGTCGGGAGTGCGCCTCCTCGTCGGGACCGAGGTCCGCGCGAAGGTGGACGCCGAGCGGCGCGCGCGCATCAAGCCCCACCACACCGCGACCCATTTGATGAGCGAGGCGCTCAAGCGCGTGCTCGGCGGGACTATCCGCCAGGCCGGCTCCTACGTGGGCCCCGACAAGCTGCGCTTCGACTTCACGCACGCGAAGGCTCTCACCCCGGACGAGATCGCCCGGGTCGAGAAGATCGTCAACGACGAGATCAAGGCCGCGCACCCCGTCGTGCCGCAGGTCCACCCGGTGTCCAAGGTCGCCGAGTTCGGGGCGACGACGCTTCTCGGCGAGGATTACGGCTCCGATCCGCGCTTCCTGCTGATCGGGCCGAAGGGCTGGAGCGAGCCGAAGAACCGCTTCAGCCTTGAGCTGTGCGGCGGCGTGCATGTCGACAACACCTCCGAGATCCTCGCGTTCAAGATCGTCAAGGAGTCGTCCGCGTCGTCCGGCGTGCGCCGCATCGAGGCGATCGCGGGGAAGGCCGTCGAGGAATACGCGGCTTCGCAGCGAAATGCGCAGCTCAAAGCGGAGAGCGAGTTACAGGCCAAGGCCGAGGCGCTGGCGGCGTCCATCCGCGCGCTCGGCGGCAAGGCCGAGGCCTCCGAGGGGCTCAAGGCGCTCGAGAACAAGCTCGGCCAGCTCAAGGCCAACAAGCTCGCCGCTCAGGCCGAGGCGGGCAAGATCATCGTCGAGGTCAAGGGCGTGAAGCTTTGCGTCCAGCGCCTCGACGGAGCGGATCCGAAATCCCTCCGGGGGCTCTCGGACAAGCTCAAGGCCGAGGTCGGCTCCGGCCTCGTGTTCCTCGCCGCGCCCGGCGAAGGGAAGCTCTCGTTCGTGCTCGCGGCCACGCCGGACATGGCGGCCAAGGGCGTGGACGCGTCGAAGATCGCCAAGGCCTTCGCCGCCGCCCACGGCGGCTCGGCGGGCGGCCGCGCGGATTTCGCCCAGGGCGGAGCCGCGGACGGCGACTGGGACAAGACCGTGGAAAGCCTCACCGCGCTGATCGGATAGACCCAGGAGAACACATGACCCTTTCGAACGAAGTCGCCGCGCAGATCGACGAGGCCTTCGACTTCCGCGGCCACGTGACCGTCAGCTTCACCGACGGCAAGACGATGGAAGGATTCCTGTTCAACCGCGAGCTGGCGCCGATGAAAGGCGAGGCGTACATCGAGATGATCCCGAAGGACGGCGATCAGCGCCTGCGCTTTCCCGCCGCGACGGTCAAGTCCGTGGCGATCACCGGCAAGGACTTCGCCTCGCCGTTCGTGCCGCCGAAGCCCTAGCGCACGTTGCGCGAGCTGTCCGACGCGGACAGCGCGCCGCGCGACAGGCGAGAACCCATGCCGGGCCGGGCCGCGGCCGCCGTCTCCGCGCGCGCGGCCGAGCCTTCCGCCGAGGCCACCGCCTGCGCGGGCGCGGACGCTCCTCTGACCGCCGACGCGCCGCCCATGGCCGCGGAGCTCGTCTGATCCCCGTTGCCGTAAACCGTGAAGTGTCTCAGCGCGCCCTGGATGCCGCGCTTCCAGGTCTTGCCGGACTTCGGATCCGCCGGCGTGTCCGTGAAGGCGGCCGACGGGCGCTGGCCGGCCGCGTCCGGCGCCGGATACACCGCCGCGACCGTGCCCGCCGGGGGCGCGTCGTCGAAAACGGCGAGCATGCGATCCTCATGGACCTTCTCGACGATCGGCTGAACGGGGACCTTGATCACGCGGGTCGCGTTCGGCGATTCGAGCCCTTCCTGGGCGGTCTCCTGGATGTTGCGCATGTTCTTCCACAGAGAGCCGCCGCCGGTCAGGTCCACGAAAAGGGCGGCGTAGATTCCGACCGCGACGAGCGCGTAGCCCGCGGCGGTCTCGAGAGCTTCGGCGGTGACGGAGAGCACCGATTTCACTTTGGCGGTCATGTTCTGAGTATAAGCCCGGAGGCGGCGGTCCGCAAGGGGGCTTTGCCAAATATTTACCGAAAAACGCTGCGTTTTCCGTTGCCGTTCTTTTACCCTCCCGTAACAGCCCCGGCGCCCCCCGGCGGAGAAATGTGCTATCGTGCGCGCATGGGCGCCTCTCTGGCCGAGCTGGTCGTTCTCGCCGCGATCGTGTGGCTGGTCGCGCGCCTGCTCGAGCCCCTGCGCCGCCGCTTCGAGCGCGCGATCCTGAGCCTCATCGCCCCGGACCGAGCCGGCATCATCGACGCCGTGATCCTGTCCGTAAACAAGAAACGAAAGGAGTGACCATGGCCGATAATTCCTCGCCCGAGATTTCCGCCGAAACGATCGCCAAGGTCGGCGCCCGCGCGGGAGTGATCGCCGTCGCCGTCATCCTGCTGACCGTGGTGACGAGCTCGTACACGATCATCGCGCCCGGCTATACCGGAGTGATCTTCAACATCTGGTCGGGCTCCCTGCGCACCGTCAGCCAGGGCCTGGCGATGCGCGTGCCGTGGATCACGCGCGTGCAGAGCTATCCGACCGCTCTGCGCACCTACACCATGGTCATGCGCCAGACCGAGGGCTCCGACATCGGCGACGACTCCATCGACCTGCCCACGCGCGAGGGCCAGCACATCCGCCAGGACATCTCGGTGACCTACAACACCTCCGAGGACAAGGCCGCGCAGGTGTTCCGCTCGTTCCGCGGCGCGCCCGTCGAAGAGATCGAGAACACCTTCATCCGCCGCACGATCATCACCGTGGCCCAGAACGCCGCCGGCCAGATGTCGCTGTCGGAGATCATCTCCGCCAAGCGCGGCGAGCTTCAAGGCACGATCGAGCAGAACCTCGAGGGCGAGATGACCAAGATGGGCTTCGTGCTCGACAAGGTCAACCTCGGCGCCAGCCACCTGCCCCCCGCCATCGAGGCCCAGATGCAGCAGAAGATGGGCGCCCAGCAGCAGGCCCAGCAGGCCGAGTACGAGCTGCAGAAGCAGGAGACGCTCGCGAAGGCCGCCGTCGCGCAGGCCGAAGGCGAGGCCAAGTCCATCCTCGTGCGCGCGAAGGCGCAGGCCGAATCCAACCGCCTTCTCCAGTCGTCCCTGACCCAGACGCTCGTGAACTACCGGGCGGTGGACAAGTGGAACGGCCAGCTGCCGCAGGTGACGAGCGGCGCGACGCCTTTCATCGATCTGAAGAAGCCCTGATCAGCGCGGCGACGTCGTCGTAGCCGCTCTTCTCGGCCAGATCCGCCGCCGTCTCCCCTTCGGAGCCCCGGACGCCGGCCGCGGCCCCGCGGGAGAGCAGGAGTTCGACCGTCTTCTCATGCCCCTTCATCGCGGCGAGCATGAGCGGGCTCCTTCCGCCGGGGTCGCGCGACTCGAGGACGGCGCCCCGGTCGAGGAGAAAGGCGGTCATGTCCGTCTGCCCCTTGAAGGCCGCCCACATCAGCGCGTTCCAGCCGTTGTCGTCGACGGCCCCGATGCGCGCGCCGCCGTCGAGCAAGGCGGCCACGCCGTCCGTCCTCCCCCAGCGCGCCGCGTGCATCAAAGGCGTCAGCCCCTTGCGGTCGTGCGCCTCGATGCGGGCGCCCCGGGACAGCAGCAGCTTCACGACCGGCGCGTTGCCCCTGACCGCCGCCCAGAACAGCGGCGTCCACCCGTCGCCGGGGTTGCGGGTCTCGATGTCCACTCCTTGATCAAGCAGGCTTCGGACCGCGGTCAGGTTCCCGTTGCGCGCCGAGCGCAGGAGGTGCTCCTCGCGCGCGGCGCCCGTATCGTCCTGGCCGCAGGCCGCGCCGAAAGACAAAAGGAGGCATAAGACGCTGGTGCGAAGGAGCATCGGCGTAAGTATAGCCGAGCGCGCCGGGGGCGCAATGACCAAATGGTTACAGAGCTCAGCGCCGGGCTTCGAGGTCGTTCCAGCGCTTGAAGAGCGCCTCGACCTTCTGACGGGCCTCGTCGAGCGCGACCTGCCGCTTGATCAGCTCGGGGGCGTCGGTCGCGATCGCCGGGTCCTCGAGAGCGGCGCGGGCCGTCGCGGCCTCGTTCTCGGCCGACTTGATGCTCGCCTCCATCCGCAGGAGCTCCTTGGCCTCCTTCGGCGAGAGCTCCGGCTTGGCCGCGGCGGCGGCCGCCACGGGATGCGAGACGCCCAGCGAATCCGACTCCTCGCGCGCGGCCTCCCACTGCGAGAGGTCGGCGTAGAAGTTCGCGTGGCCCTTGCCGTCGAGCGCGAGTATGCGCTGGGAGACGCGCTCGAGAAGGTACCGGTCGTGAGTCACCAGGACGAGGGCTCCGGGGAACTCCATCATGCTGTTCTCGAGGACCTCGAGCGACTGCAGGTCGAGATCGTTGGTGGGCTCGTCGAGCAGGAGGATGTCGGCGGGCCGCAGCATGAGCCGCGCGATCAGCACGCGCGCCTGCTCGCCGCCGGACAGGCGGCTCATCGGGTACTCGAGCTGCTCCGTGCGGAACAGGAAGCGCTCGGCCCAGCCGTAGACGTGGATGCGCGAGCCCTTGAAGTCCACGTGCTCGCCGACCTCGCACAGGGAGCGCTTGAGCGTCTTCGTCATGTCGAGCTGCTCGCGGTGCTGGTCGAAGGTCACGACCTTCAGGTGCTCCGCGCGCCGGATCGTCCCCTTGTCCGGAGCCAGCGTGCCCGCGAACATCTTGAGCAGGGTGCTCTTGCCGGAGCCGTTTTCTCCAAGCAATCCAAGTTTGTCTCCTGGAGACAGGATCAGGTCGAGCGGGCCGAACAGCTTACGGCCGCCCATGGACTTCTCGACGCCGACGCAGCGCACGAGGCTCTTGCTCTGGCGCTCGGTCGCGTCGAAGTCGATCGCGGTCGAGCGGACCTGGGCGTTCCTGAATTTAAGCTCGGCCAGGTCGGAGATCATCTCGCCGGCGCGGTCGATTCGAGCCTGCTGCTTGGTCGTGCGCGCCTTCGGCCCCTTGCGCAGCCAGGCGATCTCGCCCTTGACCGTGTTCTGCATCGTGTCCTGAAGCGTGGCCTGGTGGCTGAACAGCGCCTCGCGCTTCTCCAGGAAGTCGCTGTAGTTGCCCTGGCTCGAGAAGTGTCCGTCCTTGTAGCGCTTGTTGAGCTCGATGACGCGGTTGCACACCCGCTCCAAAAAACTCCGGTCATGGGTGATGGTCAAAAACGAGAAGGTGAGGCCGGACATGAAGCGTTCGAGCCACAGCACGCCCTCGAGGTCGAGATGGTTCGTCGGTTCATCCAGGAGAAGAAGGTCCGGTTCACGGAGCACTTGCGACAAAATCGCGAGGCGCTTGCGCCAGCCGCCGGAAAGCTTGTCCACGTGCTGCGCCGGGTCCACGAAGCCGGAGCGCTCCATCCCGTCCTCGACGCGCATGTCGATTTCCCAATCCTCGAGGTCGAGGCCCTGCAGCGCGCGATTGAGCTCGTTGCGGACGGTCCAGCCTTCGCCGACGGTCTCGAAGCGGTCCTGCTGGGCCACGTAGCCGATGCGCAGGCCGCGGCGCGCGACGACCTTGCCTTCCTCGACGCTCTCGAGGCCGGCCAGCATCTTCAACAAAGTCGATTTGCCGGCGCCGTTCGGCCCGATCAGGCCCGTGCGTTCGCCCTCGAAGAGCCCGAACGACAGGCCTTCGAAGAGCGGGCGAATGCCGAAGCTCTTGGTGAGATTTTGACAGCTGAGGAGGATCGCCACGGGGAGGAGAGACATTTTAGCATTTCCGCGAGCGCGGCGCCGGACCGGCTACTGCACCGGAATCCGGGCCTTCTCGAAGATCCTCTTTCCCTGAGCCTGTATCTGCGCCGCCTGGCTCGGCGGCACGGCGTCCCGGCTGCCCGGGATGATCAGGTACTGCACGTTGCCGCCGACGCCGCCGCTGTTGGGATCGGAGGGGATGCCGAGCCCGCGCGCCAGCGCCATGGACCCCTCGCCGATGACGCCGGCCGGGCCCTTGTCCCCGACGATCGCGAACAGGGTTCTCGGGCCGTAGGTCACCGCCGCGTAGTCGCCGAGCTTGACGTCCGGATGCGCGGAGCCGAAGTCGGTCGGCACGACGATGAAGGGGATCGTGCGAGGATTGAGGCTATCGCCGCTCGCGTAGAGCAGCGCGGTCTTGGGCCGTCCGGTGCGGTCGCCTTTCCACGCGCCGCCCGCGCCGTCGGCGTCGATGGCCATCTTCGCCGTGAAGCGGACCATTTTCGTCGCGCCGTCCGGCGCGAGCTGAACGCCGGTCCGCACGCTCGGCGGCGCGTCGGGATGCAGGCGGAACATCCCCCCTCCGGCGAGCGTCCCCGTCCCGACCTTCGGCTCGCCGATCGTCGCGCTCACGGCCTGAAGCTCTTCGCCCGCTCCCCCGTTGATGGAGCCGCCGGCCGAGGCGGACGCGCCCGCCGCGGCGGCCGGGCCGGCGCCCGCGTCCACGCCGGCCGGTTTTCCGGCGGACTCCTTGGGCTTGGCGTCCGGCGCTCCGCCTCCACCGCCTCCTCCTCCTGCGCCGCCGCCGCCTCCTCCGCCGCCGCCTCCTCCACCGCCGCCGCCTCCACCGGAGGCCGTCGACGACAGATCATTCAAGCCGCCGCCCTTCGGGGGCGTCACGCCGTTGGCTCCCATCGGATTCAAACGGAAATTGCCCGGGGTCGCGCCCGCCGCGGCGCCGGCGCCCGCGGCGCGGCTGAACGCGGAGGC
>JAQTNG010000140.1 GCA_028714015.1 Elusimicrobiota bacterium
TCTTCTGTTTGAGTAAAGCTGGTGGTCCTATAAAATCGCCCTTGTCGAGCTTGACCACCCAGCCGTAGTTCGCCTCGTAGGTCGTGATATCGTCGTTGAGATCCTCGCCGTAAAGCAGGTAGCCGGCCTCGAGCCTCAAGGTGTCCCGCGCGCCGAGGCCGCAGGGCACGGCGCCGAACGAACGGCCCTGCGCGAGCAGGTCTTCCCAGACGCGGACGACGATCTCGTTGGGGACGATGAACTCGCAGCCGTCCTCGCCGGTGTAGCCGGTGCGGGTGATGAACGAGGGCTGGCCGTACAGCTCGAGCTCGAGCGCGCCGAAGCGCGGCAGGGCCTTCATTCCCGGCGCGATCATCGACGCGATCTCGGCCGCCTTCGGGCCCTGGACCGCGATCATGCCGTAATGGTCGGACTTGTTCTCGAGCTTCACGTCGAAGCCCTTCGCGTGCTTCTGGAACCAGGCGAAATCCTTGTCGGCCGTGGCCGCGTTGACGACCACTAAATAGCGGTCTTTCCCGAGGCACGAAACGATCACGTCGTCGACGACGCCCCCCCTCTCGTTGGGCAGGTGCGAGTAGATCGCCTTGCCGGGACCGATGCGCGCGATGTCGTTGGCGTTGACCTTCTGGAGGAAGGCCAGCGCGCCGGGGCCGGTCACGAACACCTGGCCCATGTGGGAGACGTCGAACAGGCCGCAGCGATGGCGAGTCGCCTCGTGCTCCTTCATCACGGACTCGTACTGGACCGGCAGCTCCCAGCCGTGGAAGTCGACGATCTTGCCCCCTAAACGCTTATGGGAATCGTACAGCGCGGTACGACGCGCGATCGTAGAGGTGGACATATGCCTAAAGTAGCATTTAGTCATTAATCGGACAACCGCCGGCGGAAATCGGCGCGGACCAATCATGGTATGATGGCCCCCGCGCTCCCATGCTGATCAACTACCGGTTCAAATTCCCCGACGGCCAGGAAGACGCGTTCGCGATCGATCTCGACGCGGCGACCTTGGCCTACCAGGCGCCGGCCGCCGCGGCGCCGCCCGAATGGACGGCGCTCGGCAATCATCAATGCGGGAATTGTCCGCTGAAGGCGGACACCTCGCCGCGCTGCCCCGTGGCCGTGAACCTGGCGCCGGCGATCGGCCGTTTTCTCAACCGCCTGTCCTACGAGGACGTCGAGGTCTGGGTGACCACGCCGGCCCGCGAATACCACAAGCGCGTCAGCCTGCAGAAGGCGGTCAGCGGCCTGTTCGGCCTGATCATGGCCACCAGCGGATGCCCGATCTTGGACAAGCTCCGTCCGATGACCTTGACCCACCTGCCGTTCGCGGAGATGGAGGAGACGCGCTACCGCGCGATCTCGATGTACCTGTTCGCCCAGTTCTTCCGCGCCCGGCAAGGCCTTCCGGCTGACTGGGACCTGAGCGGCCTCGAGAAGATCGAGGGCGACATCGGCCAGGTCAACCGGGATTTCGTGGAGCGCCTGCGCTCCGTGCCGATGAAGGACGCGAACCTGAACGCGATCGTCAGCCTGGACTGCTTCCTTTTGCCGAACACGGCGATGATGGACCGTTCGCTCCAGAAGCTCGAGCGCATCTTCGCGCCCTACCTCTGACGCCGGCCGCCAAAAGATCGCCCCCTCAGGCGCGGGAGCTGAACCGTCTCAGGGCGCCGGCGGCCTCTCCCACTGGGCCTCGACACGATTTCACGCCGGAGCTATACTTAGGCCGTGAAAGCCCTTATTCTTTTTTTGGCGCTGGGCGCCATCCCTTCCTCGGCGGGGACGTGCTTCTCGGACAAGACCTGCCGCCTCGGCTGCTGTGAGAGCACGGGACCGGGTGCGCCTTGCTGGTGCTCCGCCTGCTGCCTCTCCAAAACGGGGGCTCCGGACGACATCGCCCGGATTTATCGAGACGCCAAGCGGGCGGCTTTTGTTTATCGCCACCGAATCGAATTTTACGACCTCAAGGGGCTGACGCCGGGATTGACGATGGACGACGGCAAGCCGAAGCCTCTGCGAGACGACGCCGAGGCCCGCGGACGCCCCGTCCTCCTTGGGCTCGACGGGAAGGCGGCTTCCGCGAAGCCCCGCTCCGTCCGGCTCTTCAAGGATGGAATATATCCGTTCTCCGGCGGAAGATCCCGGCTCGCGGCGTTTCTCGTGTGCACCGACGCCGCGTGGGGAACATCGTCCGCCGCCGCCGCGGAAGCCGGCTTCTGCGGAGCCTTGTCGCTCGACGGGAAGATGATATTCCGGCTGAGCGTCAAAGAAGAGGCGGGCGTGACCCGCGAGCCCGCGGGAATCTCCGAGGACGCATCCGAGGCGCTGTTCGCTCTCACGAAGAAGCGGCCGGACGGGGCTCGCGAGATCGTCGGCTATCGTCTCTGGCACGGCGGGCGCGTGGAGCGCCTTGATCCCGACGGCCCTCGAGCGAAAGCCTTGGTTGAAAAATACGAAGGACCGCTCGTCCTTCCCAGCCAGGAGCAGGGGCGCTCTCCGCGATAACCAAGCGGGAATTTCCACCGCGCATTCCGACTGAAAGCCGCCGAATCCGAAAAGTTCAGCCCCCTTCCCCGCCAATGCAAGAGCCCACCCCTCGTTCCGGAGGCTCGATTTGCGTCCGTCCTGGTCATCCCGCCGAACCTGAAGGCGCCCTCGAAGCAGGGAGACGTGCCCCTCGAGGTGACCTGCTACGCGTCGATGCCGTCCTCGGCCGTGAAGTAAGCGTGCGGGTCAGCGCCCGTGGCTAAGCACCATGCCGCTTCCCTTGCAATGCTCACACGGCTTGGGCGACGCAAGGT
Organism: Elusimicrobiota bacterium; assembly: GCA_028714015.1. Lineage (GTDB taxonomy): Bacteria > Elusimicrobiota > Elusimicrobia > UBA1565 > UBA9628 > GWA2-66-18. The sequence goes on from JAQTNG010000140.1 coordinate 2,802, forward strand.
CGATGGGACCGTACACGACGGACACGCGACGGGGACCTTTAGGATCGGCGGCGATAGCAGTACTCAACACCCCCAACACGTTCACCGAAGCAGGAATCTCGCGACTTTCACCGAATCCGGTGGTCTGGCTCTTCATCAATAATTGATAATGACCTGAATCGAGCGGAAGACGGTCGAATGTTTCCTGGACGACTCGTTTTACTTCATCGAACTGTCCTTGACGGAACATTTCCGCGAGGATCGCCTTCAGGCGAATTTCCATTTCTTTGATTTCAACGAGCATTAATCGCTCCCTCCTTTTGACCATGCATCAAACGAGCAGGGGGCCGCGGAGAATGGAGGATACTAGCAGCGCAAGAACTCGGTTCGCCCGGTACCGGGAATGCTAGCGCTACGGTCTCTCCAGACGGACAGCTATAAATGCACTCGACTAACGGAGGGTTGACGAGAGTGCAAATCTCCGCCCCGCCGTCGAACGCCTTCTTTATCGTCTCAATAAATACCTTGACCTGATTTTCCCAGTCGATTATTTTTTGGACAAAAACGTCCCAGCGAGGCTGCAAGGAGGAAACATCATCCTTCCACTTCGCGACGGCGTCATTGTGGACCTTTACATCCGCGTTGTAGCGTCCGATAAGCGCATTCAGACGCCTCGCGTTTTCAACGCACCAGGCATGCCTTTCAGGAGGATGAGTCGGAAGACACGCGGCCTCATGTTCCGCGCCTTGACGATCGAGCTCCGTTAGACGGGCGTCCAATTTGGCTTTATTAGCGGTCAATTCGTCGCGTCGAATGACTAGACCCGTATCTTCTTGGTCGAGGTTTGCCGCATCGGGCAACATGACATCTCGCTCGCGGGCAAACTCGGCGCCGTCAGCCTGAAGCCGCTTCTGAAGTTCCAAAGGGAGCCGGCCCATTCGGGAATCGCGCAGAAGGCCGGACATCTGATTCAGAGCCCCGTTATTCGACAAGTAGCTCTGAAGGCGCGTGTGCGTGGTCGCGATCTCGAGGCCGACGACCCCTTTCGGGAGCGCCGGCGCATCGGCAGTGACACGGGGAATAAGAGGTGGCCCCATCCCCTCGAACTTGCCTTGATCGAATTCGGCTGATTGAGAAACAACAGTCAGACTCATAACGAGAAAAAGAATTCGTATCGTCATGAGACGATGCTATCAGTAAATGACATTTTCGACAAGGCAGCCGCCTCCAAGTCAATGGAATATCAATTCCACGATGCGACGGGTCGGCCTTGGCGCGCGAGCGCGCCGCGAAACAGGTCGCGAGGTGGTCCAGGACGGCGCGATAGAAGCGCTGCCGGCCGCGTCGCGCGGACGGCAAGCCGCGCCAACGGCGCTTGCCACTCATATCTTACGATTGAACCCGCCGTATTGTTACCTTGTATTACATAGGACGGACTTTAAATTTACAAGGTGTAAAAGGAGGCCCGATCCCTCATGCGCGGGAGAGCACGTCCAAAAGCACGCGCGCCAGGCGGCGCCGCGCAACCATGTCGATCCAAACCATCTCGGCCGAGCGCTGGCCGTCGTCGTCGTCGCGGGCGTGATGCACGCGCGCTTGAATCGTCAGACGCTCGCCTCCCAGGTCGAACTGAACCAGGACGGTCTCACCTTTCGTCAGGCGCGCGGGGGTGGACAGCTCCGCGCCGCCGGCGGTGATCTTCAGCAGGCGGCCCCAGGAGTCCTGGCGCGCGGACGAGCCGGGGAAACGGAGCAGCGCGGGCACCAGGAACGAGGCCTGCATCAGCGCGCTTCCTCTTTATGACGGACCAACCGCGCCGGGCTCTTGCCGTCTTTCGCCTCGCCCACGGTCCAGAAGCGGGAGCCGTCCCAGGCGGCGCCGACCGGGGTGTAGGCCCCCTCGGCGTACTCGGGCAGAGGAACGGAGTCGATGAGGTCCTCGGGGCGCTCGAGGCCGTGCCTCAGGAGCCGGCGGTCGGCGGCGTCGAGCGACCAGAGCGTCTTGCCGTCGAAGAGCAGGCCGGCGGCCTTCGTCCCGCGCCATTTATAGGTCGCGATCACGCTGAGGTCGCGGTCCACGAGGTGCTTGCGCAGGACCTTCGCGCGCGCGTCGAGCGTCCACAGATAGAGGCCGTCGAAGGCGAGCCCCGCGCAGTTCGGCGCCGCCTTCGGATACCGCGCCAGCGGCGTCATCTGGTCGTCGCGCATGCGGCGGATCACGGTGCCGTCGGCCGAGACCGTCCACATCGCCTCGGCCGTGAAGGCCGCGGCCACCGGCGTCTCCGCCGTCAGGTGGCGCACGATCTGCACGGACGTGTCATTGGGGGAAAGCGCGTAGAAGGACTGGGTGAACCACTCGACGAGCCACAGCGACTTGCCGTCGAACGCGAGGCCCGCCGGGTGGCGCACCGGCAGCTCCCAGCGGTCCGTGCGCGCGGCCGCGGCCGCGCGATTGGCCTCGACGCGCTTGAGCGAGGCGACGCCGAGGGCCGCGGCCAGGAACAGGCCGACGGACAGCGCGTACCAGATCGGCGAGCGGCGCGAGGGCGCGGCGCTCGCGACGGTGATGACCGTGCCCTGGAAGCGCAGGCCCTTGGAGACCGAGGCCTTCAGGTCCTCGGGCGTCCACGGCGGGGCCACGACCTCGGCCGCTCCCACGCGCATCAGAGCGACGGCGCGGCTCGCGTCGCGCACCTTCATCGCGACCACGACGGGCAGAAGCGGGAACGCGCGGAGCAGCTCGCGCGTCAGGCTCTCGGCGTCGGCGCCGCCCCCGTCCACGAGCAGAAAAGCCCGGGTCTTGCGCTCGCGGGCGAACTCGAGCGCCTCCTCGAGGCGGCCGGCGCCTTCGACGCCGTGGCCGAGCTCGCCGAGCATCAGCCCGAGCAGCTCCCGGTCCGCGGCCTCCTTCGCCAGCAATCCGATGGCGGCCATATCAGGGGGTCGGCGCGGGGATCAGGAGGGAGGCGCCCTCGGAGGGCAGGCCGCGCTCGACCTTTTCCCGGTTCGCGTCGTAGATTTTTTCCCACTGGTTGGGATCGCCGTAGTACTCCTTGGCCATCGTGCGCAAAGTGTCGCCGGCCTTGACGACGTGGCGCTTGGGCCACGCGGGCGGCGCGGGCCGAGCCCGGACCTTGACCTCGACGGGCTTCGGACGGCCCATGAGGCCGGCGGCCTTCTCGGCGGCGCGGTATTCGAGCTCGTCGTTGCGCTTGAGCAGGGCGCGGTACTCGTCCTGCGCCTCGGCCACGCGCTTCTCCAATACGCGCAGCTGGCTTTCCGCCGCGGACTTGTTGCTCTCGGCCGTGCCGGCCTGCTGGGACATCGTCTTCTGCTTCTGCTCGAGATTCGAGAGATCGCTGCGCAGGGTCTCCGCCTCCGCGGCCGCCCGCCCGACGAACTGGCCGGTAAAGGACGGCGCGCCGAACCGGTAGCTGAAGCTGGCCTGATAGCCGCCTCCCGAGCGGTTGAGGCCTCCGCTCGGCAGGGACATCGCGATGTCGAGGATCATCGGCGAGAAGTTCAGGCCGAGGCCGAAGGAGAGCGTGTTGACGCCGTCGAGGGTCAGGCCCTTGCCGGCGCGCAAGCGAAGCAGACCCTGCTGAAAGGACGCTTCGACGCCGGGGTAGAATTCGGCCAGCCCGCCGCGCACGCGGAAGTCGCCGGCGATCGTGAAGCGCCGTTCCCAGGTGTACGCCGTCGCGAGCGTGATGCCGGGGCGCGGGTACGCCAGCGCGGTGACGAAGTCGCTGAAGACCAGGCCCGCCGACAGGCCCATGTTCGAGCGGGCGATCACGCCGGCGTCGAAGCCCAGGCCGAACTTGCTCTTGCCCCCGGCGCCCGAGTCGGAGTTGACGATCTTGACGTTGGCCCCGACCTTGAGCGGCTTCGACAGCGGGACGGCGCGGACCTTGTACTCCTGGGCGAAGTTGAAGAGCAGGGAATCGATGTCGCCGCCGTTGCGCTGGCGCTCGAGATGATAGGCCGCGCCGATCGTGGCCGTGTTGATCGGCTCGTAGGGCCTCAGGTAGGCGCCCGTGGCGAAGGACAGCACGCCCTTCGGCGACAGCATGCGGCCGACCGTGCCCGCGCCCTGGACGTAGGGCGTGTTCGCCGTGCCCGCGGGGTTATAAAAGAGGCCGAACGCGTCGTCGGCGATCGCCGAATACGCGGTTCCCATGCCCATCGCCCGCGCGCCCGGCAACACGTCGTTAAAAGCGACCGCCCCGGCATCCGGGGCGGCCAGCGCGAGGGCGAGGAGGAACGCCAAACCCCTTCTCGTCATCGTTTGGATTATAGCCATTGCCCGTTACGGAATTAAGTATCGGAACGCCTTGACAGGGCGGCGGCCCGGGGCCATAATGAAGCGATGAGCGACGAGCCCCAGCACCGGACAAGCCGTGCCGGCGTGGTTTTGGTCCTGCTCGCGGTCGGCGGCTCGGCGGTCGGCGTCGTGGGCTGGCACCTCCTCTCCAACCGCAACGCCGGCCTCGACACCTCCGGCTTCGACATGAGCACCACGCCGGACCCCGCCAATTCCGCGGCGCCGCCTTCGTTTCCGGCCTCCGCCCCCTCCGCCCCGGCGCCGGCGCAGCAGACGAGCCTGGGGATGGTGAAAGCCGACGCGGGCATGAGCGTCGTCGGCCCCGGCGCCTCGACCCCCAAGGCCTCGGGGTCCTCCGGCGCGGGCGCGAACCCGGCCAATCCCAAGGAAGAGGCCGCGTTGACCTTCAAGGACGCCGCGCTCAAGTACGAGAAGCTCGTCGGCGCGTTCGTCCGGCGCATGGAGGCGAAGCACCCGTCCATCACCAAGTTCGGCAAGGATTGGGCCGCCTCGCCCGAGCTGCGCGCCCTGCGCGACCAGTACTGGAAAGAAAAGGACCCGCTCAAGTTCGCGTACGGCCTGGCCAAGTCGAACGATTTCGGAAAGCTGGTCAAGAAATACGGGGCTGATCCCGGCATTCGAGACGCCCTCGTCACGGGGATCAAGGAGGCGCCTCCGAACCTGACGGCCGCGGTCGGCGGCGTCTTAAGCAACGATAATGTCGCAAAAAGCCTCGTCACGACCGTCATCAAAGCCGTGGGCCTGCCCGCGAGCCTGACCGGCTTCCTCACCGGCGGCGACGCCAAGGCGCCGGACCAGAACCAGGTCATGTCCGACATCATGAACTCCGGCGAAATGAAGAAGGCCATGCAGAATCAGCAAAGCCCGGTGCCGCTCGATCAGAAGGACGCCGACAAGGCCAAGGACGCGGCGACCAACAACGGCTTTACCCCCCTCCGCGGCGGGCGCTGAGCGCGCCCCGCTTTCCCGTTATAAAAGAAAATCCGTCCCGCGAGCGGGACGGATTTTCTTTTGCGCGGACGGCCCGGTCAGTTGTTGCCGGTCGTATTGAGCGTAGCCGGATGGGCTGCCGTGGTTCCCGCGGTGTTGCCGACGCACTGGTTTCCCACGCGGTGAGTATTGGGACCGCACGTATACGACTGCGGCTGCATGACCGCGCTCGACGAGGAGGTGTCCGGCTGCTGCGAGCAGCCGCTGCAAGCGGCCGCGCCCAGCATCCCGAGGCTCAAAATCACGGCGGAAAGTCTAAGAAGTAATATCTTCATAAAAGCCTCCAAACCTAGCGCGCGACCTGACCGACGCACTGATTGCCTTGGGCGACGGTTCCGGGGCCGCATGTCACGGGCGGCGGGGCCTGCTGGGTCTGCGTATCCTGCTGACTGCAGCCGCTGCAGCCGGACAAAGCGAGCGTCCCGATTGAAGCCGCCACGACGACAATCAACGATAGGCTTTTCATGTCAATTCTCCCAAAACGATTGCTCGCGTCTAGAGACAGTGTAAGCCCGCCAAGATGGACTGTCAAGGCTTGCCCCCCCTTTTAATCGAATTTTTACCGCGCCAATAGGGCTTTCTGGAGGCGCCGGGAAACCCAGCGGGGCAGCCAGAGCAGGTGCAGGATGGCGGTATAGTGGCCTAGGGGCAGCCAGATCTGGGTGGAGTCCGGAAAGGCCTCCTTAAGACGCAGGGCATTGACCCGCGGTATGACCGTGTCCGAATTGACGTTGATCAGGAGGGCCTTCTTGCCCGCGTTGGCGGCCTTGTAGTCCAGGGGGTCGAGGCCGGCCCAGGCCGCCCGCAGCTCCTCGGCCTTGAGGCCCATTTTCCTGGCGAACGGCCCGCTCAACGAGCCGTTGAGCGCGATGCCCGGGAAATCGGCCCCGCCCATCACGAACAC
>JAQTNG010000141.1 GCA_028714015.1 Elusimicrobiota bacterium
CCCAGCGGTCGGAGAGCTGGCCCTTCTCGTAGAAGGCCTCGCCTTCGGGCAGGCGGGAGATGATCTCGGTCTTCAACTCCTCGACCCCTTGGCCCTTGAGCGCGGAGATGCGGAAGACCTTCTCGGGATTGAGCGCGGCCGAGTAGGCCTTCTCGATGGCCACCAGCCGCGTCTCGGCGACGTCGCGGTCGCACTTGTTGATGACGAGGATGACCGGCGTGCCGGGGCGCACGAAGGTGTTGCCGACCTTCTCCGGATTGGACTCGACGGCGTCCACCATGTACAGGACCAGGTCGGCGTCGTCCCGGATCGCTCGGGTCGACTCGACGCGCAGGCTCTTCTGCAGATGGTCGGAAGGCTCGTCGATGAGCCCCGGCGTGTCGAGGAAGCAGGCCTGGAAATCCTCGCCCTCGAGAATCCCCAGGATCTTGTGGCGCGTCGTCTGCGGCTTGTGCGAGACGATCGACAGCTTGAACTTGAGCAGCGAGTTCATGAGCGTCGATTTCCCGACGTTGGGGCGTCCTGCGAGGGCGACGAAGCCGGCTTTGTGGGGGGTGGCCAAGACCGCTAGTCTAGCAATTCGGCTAGGGGCGCGGGACGAACGGGCCGCCCGCGAGGGCGGCGGCCTCGAGGTAGCGGATCGTCGCGAGCGTCTCCTCGTCCCAGGTCAGCTTGCTCATGCCGACCCGCTTCGCGGTATTCCTGAATATCTCGACCGGCGGGGCGAGATAGGCTTCATAGGGAACGCCCTTCATCCCGTGGAAGTCCATCGAGATCGAGCCGGGGTTTTTGATGCGGCCGTCGGCCCGCGCGTCGCGCAGCGCGGGCGCGTCGAGGTCGAAGAGGTTCAGCGCGTAGCCCATGCGCATCTTGATGAAGAGGCTTTCGCCGTGCCTCGCGTCGAGCGGCGCGAAGCCCCCGTGCTCGGCGCTCTGGAAGAAGTAGACCTTGTGGTTCGTGTCGCCGTTCATCGTGTAGCGCAGCGCGATGTCGCCCATCGTCGCCCGTATGCCGACGCCGACGTACTCCTCGCGGCGGCCGCCGTGCAGGTTGTAGTGGAAGCCGATGTTCGCGACGCCGCGCGCGGCCTTGATGCGCTCGATCGACGCGTCGGCCTCGCGGCGCACGTACTCCTGGAACGCGTCCTTGCTCACCTTTTCGGCGCGGGCCTTTTCGATCTCGGCGCGGACGGCCGGGGCGACGCGGCCCCACAGGTCGAGCTTCGAAAATTCCCGGTCGAGGCGCTCGGCCTCGCTCGCGGGGGGAGCCTCCTCGGCTTTTTTGCCGCCGAAGGGGTCGGCCAGGCTCTTGAGCATGCCGAGGATCTTGGTCTTGAAGGAGGGCTGGGTCTTGCCGGCCGGCGCCGCGGCCTTCTCCGGATTCGCCTCGGGCGCGTCCGGCGTCGCGGCGGCGGACAGGGCGGGACGGAAGGCGGAGGCGTTCTCACCGCGCGTCGTCGCCGGCGTGATCGCGGCGGGAGCAAGCGCGGCGGGCGACGCGACCGCCGAGACCGGCAGCGGCGCGGGCAATGCCTGCGGCGCCGCGAGCGAGGCGTTCAGCCCCGGCGTCAACGTCGCGCCGAGCGCCGGCCCGGAGACCGGGCTCAGCGAGGTCTGCAGCGAGATCTTCGGTACGGCCGCGTCGGCCCCGGCCTCGGCGGACACGGCGACGCCGGCGCGGGCGGGGAGGGCGAGGGCCAGCAGCAGCAAAAAGGCTTGCATGACCTAGAGCATAAGAGGAGAGGAGCCGTTCCGCCAGGGGTCTATGGGCCTTGGGGCGGGTGGGCCCTTCGTTTCGCCAAAAATAATCGTGGTTTGACGTGCATGAATCACTTTCGGCGCCGAAAGTGAATATCGGTTATTGTGAAAGGATAATTTTTAAAAAAACGCGGGATTTTGATCGCCGCTTCCGGAACAAAATGGGGCCCTCATTCGTATATTGGATATGAACGACCTGTCGAGTCTTTCCAATGAAGAGCTGATTCAATCGTCGGGTGGGCGCGTCTGCGGCGCGCGGGCCGGATTGGAGTTCGATCATGTCCGGCCCTGGGCGCTGGGCGGCTCGGGCGAGACGGGAAACATCCGTCTGCTGTGCCGGACGCGCAACAATCTCGAAGCCCGCCGCGTGTTCGGCGGCGCGGCCATCGACGCGGCCGCGGCTCGACGGCGCCTAGCCTTGCGCAGAGGGGTAGAAATATAAGAAAATCCTGGGGAATTGACCGGTTTATACGCCCACATACCGTTTTGCTCGGTGAAGTGCTTCTACTGCGACTTCGCCGCCTATTCCGGGCAGAACAAGCTCGCCGACCGCTACCTCGGAGCACTCGAGGCTGAGGCGGCGCTTCATCCGGCGGTGAACCCCGACACGCTGTACGTCGGCGGCGGCACGCCCTCGGAGCTGACGGCCCCGCAGATCTCCGACCTGTTCGCGCGCCTGCGGCGCGCTTATCCCGATTCGCGCTTCGTCGAGTCCACCTTCGAGGGGAACCCCGAAAGCCTCGACGCGGAAAAGCTGGCCGTGCTCGCGCGCGAGGGGGTGACCAGGCTTTCGATCGGCCTGCAGACCGCCGACGACGCCTTGCTGCCGGCGATCGGCCGGCGCCACACCGCCGCCGAGTTCACGGACATGTTCAAGGCCGCGCGCCGCGCCGGCATCCCGGCGCTGTCGGTGGACCTGATGTTCGGCCTGCCCGGTCAGACGCTCGACAGCCTTCGCGCGACCTTGGATCATGTCCTCGCGCTCGCCCCCGAGCACGTCTCGCTGTACGGCCTTCAGGTCGAAGACCGCACCTTGTTCGCCAAGCGCGGCGTCGAGGAGGATTCCGACCTCGGCCGCGAGATGTTCGAGCTGTCGATGCGCGCGCTCGCCGCGGCCGGCCTCGAGCAGTACGAGATCTCGAATTACGCCAAGCCCGGCCGCCGCTCCGCGCACAACATCAATTACTGGAAGCGCGGCGAGTACGTCGGCCTCGGCTGCTCGGCGGCGTCGTATTACGGCGGACGACGGCAGAGCAACGAAGAGAGGATTCCGGCGTACCTGGACGCCGTCGAGAAAGGCCGCAGGCCTCTCGCCGAGAACGAAGAGCCCAAGGGCCTCGAGGCGATCGGCGAAGAAGCGTTTCTCGGACTGCGCCTGACCGAAGGCTTCGTCCCGTCGGAGGCGCTCAAGGCCGCGTTCGCGGGGCCGTGGGCCGTGCTGAAGGCGAGAGGACTCGTCCAAGAGGACGGGGCCCGCTGGCGCCTGACGACCGACGGGGTATTCCTCGCCAACGACGCTTTTCAAGAGTTCGTGCCGCCGTTTGATCGTGAGGAGGCCCCCGTATGAAGACCTTCGTGCTCGACACCAACGTGATTCTTCACGATCCGATGTCCATGTTCTCCTTCGAAGGCTCGCGCGTCGTGATCCCGCTGACCGTCATCGAGGAGCTCGACACGTTCAAGCGCAACAACGACGAGCGCGGCCGCTCGGCGCGCTTCGTGTCGCGCAAGCTCGACGAGCTCCGCAAGAGCGGCAAGCTGTCGAACTGGGTCCCGCTCGAGCACGGCGGCAAGCTCAAGGTCGAGATCCAGGTCTCCGACGGGCTGCCGAGGGCGTTCTCCGCCCACACGAAGGACAACGAGATCCTCTCCTGCGCGCTGTACCTGAAGAAGCAGGGCGAGAACATCGTGTTCATCTCGAAGGACATCAACCTGCGCATCAAGGCGGAGTCGCTCGGCCTCGAGACGCAGGACTACGAAAAGGAAAAGGTCGACATCGACGATCTCTACAAGGGCTGGCGCGAGGCCGCCGTCTCCGGCGAGGAGATCGACGCGTTCTACAAGGACAAGCGCCTGCCGACGTCGATGCCGGGCCTGTTTCCGAACGAGTTCGTGATCCTCAAGGCCGAGGGCACCTCGAAGAGCGCGCTCACCCGCTACGACCTGAAGACGAAATCGCTCGTGCCGCTTGTGCGGGCGGAAACCGCCCCGTGGGGCATCAAGCCGCTGAACATGGAGCAGCGCTTCGCGCTCGAGCTCCTGCTCAACCCCGACATCTCGCTCGTCACGCTCGTCGGCCTCGCCGGCTCGGGCAAGACGATGATCGCGCTGGCCTCCGCGCTCCAGCAGACGCTCGAGGAGAAGCTGTACCGCCGCATCCTCGTCGCCCGCCCCGTGATCGCGGTCGGCCACGACCTCGGCTTCCTGCCCGGCACGAAGGAGGAGAAGCTCACCAACTGGATGGGCGCCATCTACGACAACCTGTCCTACCTGCTCGAGAAGCCGAAGGGCGCGCTCGAGACGACGGACATGGATATTCAAATGCTGATGGAGGAGGGCGTACTCGAGATCGAGGCCGTCACCTACCTCCGCGGCCGCACCTTGCCGGGCCTGCTGATCATCATCGACGACGCGCAGAACCTGACGCCGCACGAGATCAAGACGATCATCTCGCGCGCCGGCCAGGGCGCGAAGATCATCCTGACCGGCGACCCGCACCAGGTGGACAACTACTACCTCGACGCGACTTCCAACGGCCTCACCAACCTTGTAGAACGCTTCAAGGGCCAGGGCCTGTTCGGCCACGTCACCTTCACCAAGAGCGAGCGCTCCGTGCTGGCCGCGCTGGCCTCGGACCTCCTCTAATGGGAAAAGCGAAGCACACGGCCGTGCGCCGCAAGATCGTCATCGTCGACGACGACGTGCTGATCCGGGAGACGGTGCGCCTGGCGCTCGATCACGCGGGCTACTACGTCATCGCGGTCGGCGAGGCCGACCGGGCGCTGACCGTCGTGCGGACCGAGAAGCCGGATCTCGTCATCATGGACCTGTACATGCCGGGCACCGACGGGCGCGAGCTGATCCGCGAGCTCAAGGCCGATCCCGAGATCGCGGCGACGCCGGTGATCCTGTTCTCGGGCTCCGACGAGGCGATCGACGTCGTCAGCGGCCTCCAGTCCGGCGCGATCGAGTACCTCGGCAAGCCGGTCGACGGCGACGTCCTGCTCGCGAAGATCCGCCACATCCTGAAGGGCTGACATGCTCGAGAAAGCCTACGATCCGAAGCCGGTCGAGGAAGCGCGCCTGGCGAGCTGGGACGCCGCGGGTCTCTCGCATTCCGAGCCCCGGGAGGGCGGCCGGCCTTATACGATCGTCATCCCGCCGCCGAACGTGACCGGGGCGCTCCACATCGGGCACGCGCTCAACAACTCCCTGCAGGACGCCTTCATCCGCCACCATCGCATGCTCGGCCAGGAGTCCTGCTGGGTGCCCGGCTGCGACCACGGCGGCATCGCGACGCAGAACGTGATGGAGAAGCAGCTCAAGGCCGAGAAGGTGGACCGCCACGCTCTCGGCCGCGACGCGTTCCTCGAGCGCATGCAATCGTGGACTCGCGACTGCAAAAAGACGATTTTGGGCCAATTGCATCGTCTCGGCGCCTCCCTCGACTGGCAAAGAGAGGCGTTCACGATGGACGAGCCGCGCGCGAAGGCCGTGTTCCATGCCTTCAAAACGCTTTGGGAACGGGGCCTGATCTACCGCGGCGAGCGGCTCGTGAACTGGTGCGTGCGCTGTGGAACGGCATTATCGGATATCGAGGTGGAAAGAGAAGAACGGAAGGGGGCTCTTTACCACATCCATTATAAAAACGTCGATGGCGGGGAAGGCATCGTCGTCGCCACGACCCGACCGATCACGATGTTTGGCGACACCGCGGTGGCAATCAATCCAAAAGATGATCGCTGGCGGCACATGGTCGGCAAAAAAGTATTAATTCCATTCATCGATCGGCCGATTCCGGTTATCGAAGATTCGTATGTCGAGTTCGAGCTCGGAACCGGAGCTTTGAAAGTGACCCCCGCCCATGATCAAAACGACTGGGAGCTGGGCGAACGGCATCACCTTGCGGCGATCAAGGCCATCGGCCCGGACGGCAAGCTCACCGAGGCGGCGGGGCCCTACGCCGGACTCTCGCGCGAGAAGGCGCAGGACCAGGTCGTCGCCGACCTCGAGGCGCAGGGATATCTGCGTAAAAAAGAGGATCACAAGAGCGCGGTTCAGGCCTGCTATCGCTGCGGCTCGGTCATCGAGCCGCTCCTCTCTCTCCAGTGGTTCGTCAAGCAGACCGAATTGGCCAAGGCCCCGCTCGCGGCGCTGGACGCCGGCGAATTCCGGATCTACCCCAGGAACTGGGAGAAGCCGTACCGCGACTGGCTCGTCAACATCAAGGACTGGTGCGTCTCGCGCCAGATCTGGTGGGGCCACCGCATCCCCGTCTGGTACAAGGACGGCGAAAAGCCCCTCGTGAGCCTGGAGTCGCCCGGCGCGGGGTGGACGCAGGACCCCGACGTGCTCGACACCTGGTTTTCCTCGGCGCTGTGGCCGCTCGCCGTTTTCGGCTGGCCCGACGACACGAAGGACCTCGCCTACTACTATCCGACCTCGACCTTGGTCACCGGCTACGAGATCCTGTACCTGTGGGTCGCGCGCATGCAGATGATGGGGCACGCCTTCCTGGACAAGCCCGTGTTCCCGGACGCCGTCATCCACGGCATCGTGCGCGACAAGAGCGGCAAGAAGATGTCGAAGTCGCTCGGCAACGTCGTCGATCCTCTGGCCATGATGGACAAGTACGGGACCGACGCGCTGCGCTTCGCGCTGATGGTCCAGGCGCATCCGGGCAAGGACATAGCCTTCGACGAGCAGACCGTCGTGTCCGCGCGCAACTTCGTCAACAAGCTCTGGAACTCGACGCGGTTCGTTTTGATGAACCTGCCCGAGACCGCGCCCGCCGGCGGCTACAAGCTCGAGAAGCTGTCTCATGGCCGCCTCGAGACCGCCGACGCGTGGATTCTCTCGCGATACCAGAACACCCTCGCCAGAGCGAAAGAATCTTTGGATGAATACGACCCCGCCGCCGCCGCCGAGGCGCTGTACGTCTTCCTCTGGGACGAGTTCTGCGCCTGGTACATCGAGCTCGCCAAGGGCCGCCTCCTCGGCGCCGAGGGCGAGGACAAGGAGGTCGTCCGCACGATCCTGGTCCAGGTTCTCACGGGCTCGCTGAAGGCCCTTCATCCGATCATGCCGTTCGTCACCGAGGAAATCTACGCGGCTCTCAAGCCCTACGCGGGCGAGACGGCCGAGTTCGTCCTGAAGGGCGGCTACCATAAGCTCGACTGCGGCTGGTCGAATCCCGAGGTCGAGAAGGAGATGAGCAAGGTCATGGGCGCCGTGACCTCGATCCGTTCCCTGCGCTCCCAGCTCAACGTTCCGCCCGGCCTCAAGATCAAGGCCGTCGCCGAGGGTCCGTTCGCGGAGGCCGTGACCGGAAAGCACCGCGCGTACGCGATGTCCCTGGCTCAGCTCGAGAGCCTCGAGCCCGTCGACGGAGCCCGGCCCGCGCAGAGCGCGACGGCCGTCGCCGAAGGCGTGACCTTCTTCATACCGCTCGCGGGCGTCATCGATTTCGCCAAGGAGCGCGAGCGCCTGGCCAAGGACCTCGCCAAGGCCGAAGGCGACATCGAGAAATGCGAGGCGAAGCTCAAAAACCTTTCCGCCGCCGCGAGCGCGCCCGCGGAGAAGGTCGCGGAAGCCAAGGAGCAGTACCACGCCGTGCTCGCGCGCCGCGACCGTCTCAAAGAGACGATCGCGATACTGTCTTGAGGCTCGGGGTCCTTTCCGTTCTGCTCGCGGCCGCGGCCGCGGCGCAGTCCCCGATGCCCTATGAGAAGAAGGAGTCCCCCGCGCCTCCCGCCGCGTCCACCGCGGCCGTGACCGCCTCGACCGCGGCGGTGGCGGCGTCGAGCTCCACCGCGCCGACCGACGAGGTCGCCGGCCGCGGCTTCAAGGTGGGGGGCGGCGCCCCGAAGGGGAAGCTCTCCCGTCCGATTCACGCGGTGATCCACAAGGACGCCGTGGACTGGGAGCCGCTGTCCCTGCGCGAGGGCGGCCTTCCCGGTTCGGCCGACAACGCGGTCTCGCTGAGGGTGGTCGAGATCAAGGGCCGCATGAAGGGCGACAGTTCGAAGGCCCGGTCCGCCGCGCGCCTGCATAAAGGCAAAAAAGACTCGGTTTGGCTCGTGATCTCCGTGTATCCGAAATCGCTCGAGGGCAAGAGGACTCACTTCGAGCTTCGCCTCCGCGTTTTCGAGGGCTTCGTCGAGGAGGCCGAGGCCGCCGCCGTCACCGTGACCGACCGGCGGCGTCCGCCGGCGGGCAAGCTCCTCGACTCGTTCGATCTGCGCGAGCAGGCGATCGAATACCAGTCGGAGCGCCCGGGTTCGGGGCAGCTCGTCGTCGCCGAGCTGGACCCGCGTCCGGGGGCTTCCTCCGTCAACTCCGGCCGCCTCGAGAAGGCCGAGTTCGCCGACTCGGATCTGGGCTTCGTGAACCTGTCCTGGTCCGCCAAGGGCGTGCGGGCCGCGGGAAAATGACCGTCATCGGTCATTGACAGGCCCGGACGGCGGCCTTACAATAGCGACATGGACAAGATTCTGGTGTACGACGCCGATCCGCGCTTCCGCGAGGTGATGAAGGGCGCGCTGGCCTCGCTCGGCTACGAAGCCGTGATCGCCGCGGACGGCTACACCGTGCTTCCGCTGGCGGAGCAGCACCGGCCGCGCCTCTTCGTCCTCGACTACAAGCTTCCCGAGGCGGACGGCTTCGAGATTCTCAAGCGCCTGCGCGCCGCCCCGGCTTTCGCTCTGGCCCCGGTGATTTTCGCGAGCGTCACGCCCAAGTTCGAGATCGAGATGACCATACTCGACGCGCCCGCCGTCGGCTACATCGACAAGCCGCTGGACGTCAAGCAGCTCAAAGGGGCCATCGAGGCCCTGATCGGACCCCTGGTGAAGGCCGCGGCGGCCCCCGCCGCCCAGCCGCCGATGATGGACATCCCTCCGCCCGGCGCGCCGCTGTCCGCTCCCGTCTTCAACGGCGAGCCCGACCTCGACGGCGTCCGCGACGACGTCATCGACCTCGACTAGCGGGCTCCGCGACGGCCTCGGCGCGCGGCCAGCCGGCGCTCCGGGCG